>JASEHN010000500.1 GCA_030018715.1 Thermodesulfobacteriota bacterium
AGCGTTTTTAAACTCTGTGATCTCTGTGCCCTCTGTGGCTAATTTATAACTTGAAAAATTTCTTTAAATAAAATGGTAAGCCCTTCAAAAAAACGGAAAAAGGCATACCTTTTATGAACAACCCAAGCCGCATTATGATCTATCTCCTAAAAGATCTTCATAAATATTTTCCACCTTTTTGGCAGCAGCCTCCCAAGTGAACCTGGAGGCAGTCTTCAAGGCTTGGTCACCCATCCTGGATCTGGATTCTTCATTTAGCAGGAAGCCGATTTTATCGCAGATTTCATCCGGGCTATTCGTATTCTCCAGAACGAATCCGTTTATTCCCTCCCCGACTATATCTTTTGCTCCTACATTCCCACTGATAAGAACGGGCAAAGAGGCTGCCATCGCCTCCAAAACAGCAATTCCAAAGGTATCAAATTGGGAGAGCATCGCAAATACATCACCTGCAAGATAGATGCGGTCGAGCGTTTCTTTATGGACTACGCCCAAGAAAAGAACATGGCCTTGAATCCCTAATTGCCGTACCAGCTTCCCGAACTTTCTTACATTCCCTTTGCCAATAACCAATAATTTAAATTTTGGGGGAGGGTGTTTTGACTTTAATTTGGCGAGGCCTACCATTAGTTCGGCAAGACCTTTGATCTCAAAGTTCATGGAAACAAACAAAATCACAAAATCCTTTGTATCTATTCCCCAATGCCTCCTGATTTCTTGCCTGCATTCATCGCGATTGAGTCTCTGGAATCTTTGGACATCCACTCCGGGATAAATAATTTGGATCCGTTTACTATCTACATGACTATATTCCTGAAGAAATTTCTCTTTGACCAATACGGACACCGTAAGGAATCTTTGACATCTTTGGTTTTGAACCAAACATTTTTCCACCCATTTTGTGGCTACATCGAAGAGGCTCATCCTTTTATTACGAACCTCAGTAACCCAGATGCGGTGCGGGATCCCATGCATGGTAAATAAATCCGCTTGGAAAATCCTCTCGTGGGTGTGGATCAAATCAAAATTCATGGTGGCAATTTTACGGCCAGTAAAATAAGCAAAGCTAAGCGTGGTAAGAAATTTCGGAAAAGAAATAATGGGAATTTTATGAAAAAGGATGCGGGGGGACTCTTTCAGCCACTTATTGGCAAAAACGTGAATCTCATAGCGGTCATTTCGGGCAATCCACTCCGTCAATTCGGCGGCAAAGCCCTCTGCCCCTCCGACAAGGCCATATTTGGGAATCACTACAGCTATTTTATAGACTTTTGATGGCATAGGAACTGCGTGCAAAAAACTCCGCCTTGCATAGGTAAAGAAAAGAAATCGGTTGGATATTTTAGGTGACTTGGCGTTTCAACTAAGGCCGACCTCTTAAATGCCAAAGGATAAGTTGTGAATAAATAATCGATTTATTCCGCATTTCCCTACTGAGGCCAATGGTTAAGACATTGGCGATGGATGTCAGCACCCAATTGATTATCAGGCGAAAAAAAATAATAAAAGTAATCACGAGGTAGTATGAATACGCATTCCATTTGCGAAAAAACTGGTATCGAGAACGGTAAAATTCAATCCGGGAATGGATATCGTGGCCGATACTCTGTCCCTGTAAATGATTGATATGAGCGGAGGGAACATGATATACCTTCCATCCTGCGTTTTTCATCCGAAGAGCCCAGTCGGTTTCTTCGAAAAAGAAAAAGTATCTTTCATCGAACAAACTTACTTCATTGATGGCATGTCTGCGAACGAGGAGACAAGCCCCGATCCCGGAATCAACCTCTAGCGGATTTTTGTAATCATAGCGCTTGCTCGGATATTTTTTGGGAAATAACTTTTCCAGAAGAGGGAGGTTGAAGAGAAGTGTCCAAATAGATGGGAAGGGAGCAACGGAATTTTGTTTGCTGCCATCGGCATTCAGGAGCTGTCCACAGGCCATGGCAGCATCGGGGTGGCTTTCCATAAAGGATAACAACTCAGAAACTGCATTTTCCGTTAAAATTGTGTCCGTGTTCAAAAGGAGGGCATAACGACCCCTCATAATGAGCAATGCCTGATTATTCGCTGCGCCGAAACCACGGTTCTGATCATTTTCTATTAAATAGACCTGAGGAAATTCTGCACGTACCATCACCGGGCTGCCATCGCTGGAAGCATTATCTACAACGATGATCTCATAGGATAAGTTATGGACAGTTCCGTATATGGAATTTAAACAATTCTTTAAGAGATTTTTTGTGTTGAAATTAACAATGATAATGGAGATATCCATTTATTTTTTTCGATTCAGCTCATTCAGCTTGGCGTACTTAAAAAATTTATTGACCGCATCAGTGATGGCCAGGGTTAGACCCTGAACCCCATCGAGAAAACCAAATCGGATAAAATAATTTTGCACAAAAGTCAACTTGGCCCTGAAAGCGGCCGACCAGAGTGAGGTTTTGCCCCCTTTTTCATAGGCTTGCTGGGCTCCCAAAGTGGAATATTGATCGATTTTCATTAATATCTTACTGAATTGATCAGCAGGATAATGTTCAATCGGCGCCTCTAAATCTTCCACAGGGGGATCGACTACAATAGACTCGTGAACCTTGGCCGGGATCATCCGGCCAAGGCCTTTGCGGAAAAGCCGTAAAATCCTATCGGGCCAAAGCCCCATATGCTTGACCCAACGTCCCTGAAAGTAATTTTTCCTGGGAAAGGTGAAGCCGGCAGCAGTAGTGGATGGATTTAGAACAATTTTTTTTATCAAGGAAGCTGTCTCGGCAGGAATGCGCTCATCCGCATCCAGGACGAGCACCCAAGGATACCTGCATTTATCGATCGCAGATTGTTTTTGGGGGCCAAAACCCCGCCAAGGTTCGATGAATACCTCACAGCCAAACTGGGAGGCGATCTGAACTGTCCCATCCGTACTACCGGAATCAACCACCACTACCTGAGCGGCAAATTCAATGCTTTTCAGGCAATCCGGCAGGTTCTGGCCTTCATTTTTCGTTATAATCGCTACGGAAAGGGGTATTTTTTCAGGCATTCGATAAATTATTAAGCTTTACCGCGTCAAAAATTAATCGCCTCGGTGTCTTTTCTATCAGTGAAAATATATCATACGCTTATCAGGTAAACAAGAATGGATTTGG
>JASEHN010000501.1 GCA_030018715.1 Thermodesulfobacteriota bacterium
CGGGGAATATCCATTGAATGTCTGTATTCATCTTTGTCTCCTTTCTACCTAACGATTTAGGTCAGCGGTGGCTGTAAGCCATCCGCTGGAGTGCTTTGTTAGGCAATATTTTTTTCTCAAGACTGAATAATGAACTATGACCCTAAAGCCCCCTGTGTTTGGCTACCCGCCCTATTCTCAAAACCGCAATAAATAAGCATTTATTTTCTGGAAGAGAATACAACAGTTCTTGAGTAACTGCTATTGATTTAATTTTCTATCTAAAATATCCTTCGCAATTCTGGAGCAATTGGTAAACTCAAACTCTTTAAACGATTCGTGGTACCTTTCCAATAACTGCTTTTGTTCATTTATTTGAAGACGATTTTGTTGAATTTTCTGTAGTGCCAGAGCAGCCGCTAATGCTTCAGATCTCTTTTGGGCAGTAGTAACAAGAACACCCTGTTTCTCCTCCTCTGACCATAGAGGGATCACAGCGATATTGTTTTCCTCATCAACAAATAGATTTCTATTAGGGTAATCCAACTTAAATGTGGCATGAGAAAAATTCGATGAATCGGGATCGGCATTCCTAACTCTTACCGGACCAGAACCACTTGGTAGTGCTGAAATGACCTTTAGTATAAGGATGCCGGAGTCAGGAAGTATCTGATCAAACCCTATGGGCCGTCGATTCTCCACTAAATAATAATTACCTCTTCCCAGAGGAATCTTGACCACCAAGGTATTCCCTTTTGTGGCCAGAGGCGTGAGAAAGGCACAAGTGGTCTCTCCAGGCCTAACAAAAGCTACCTGATCTGGGGATATCCAGCCCAATCTGATCTTTGTGAAAGAAGAAATGCCTACAGGAGGTTCTTTTCTCTTATAGTAGTGCATTGACATGATATCCCACGGACCCATGAACACAGCATGGTGGCTTAAGGAACCAATTCGGGCAGTTTCGGGTTGAAGCTGATGATCATAAAGACATGGAACGAGGGGCCGATTCATATGTAATCCCCCAAGAGCATGAAAAAAATCATGGGCAAACATACCCAGATGAGCATTTTCGACTCCTACGAAGATACCGCCCTGAAATGTTTTGCCCCCTTTCGATTTCAAAGTCGCATATCCTGGATGATAACTTTTTGTGACGCCTGACAGCATGCCAGGATTGGCGCAATAGCAGGGTGCCCCATAACCTGTTCCAGGTCCGGTAACCGCTGCTCCTGGTATGATAAGCATATGCTGATATTGTGAAAAATCCACTTCATTCTCAATGGTTGTCATCGTATCCTCGATAAGTTTTCTAATCTTCCCTGTATCAATCTTACCGTATTCATGGCGAATTCTATATTTTGAAAGTCCATCCGGAAGCTTTACCCATCCTCTGAAATCCGGTTTTATCCACGTTGATCCATAGGATTGCTCTCTCACATATTTGTCTAGTTCGGTTACAACCGTTCTTCGAATTTCCCCCAGAGGGATAGTTGGTCCCACATATGGAAACCGGACAGCAACCATAAGGACTCTCTGTTCTCCTTTAGCCTGCTGTGATTGGGGACCCAGCATTTTTTCAGCACCCATCTGGACTGGATGTGATGAGTTCCTTGAAATATCACCCTGTGCTTGAACATGAGGAGTAATCCACAGGAATCCCATAACAATCACTGTAGTGCAAAGTAGAAGGACAATATTCTTCTTGTACTTTTTTCGATGTAACATCAGCTGAACTGTTGTCGGCGCCCCAGATAGAAATATATAATTTAATCCTCTACCACTCCTTGGGGCGGTGTAAAATGTGGTTCTGTAATAGCTATATAGTATCCCCGAAATGGGTAGCTGCTCAATCCAATAAATTACTTTGAAACATTGGCTTACCTTAACACCCATTTGAAGCTGATCTCATTTTTGAATTAAAACATGGGGTATCTCTTTTTTGTAATGCTCAATCCATTGTTCACGGAGCTCCCCCAAATCTCAATTCGATCAGGTTCTTCTTCATATGTTATCTTTTGTACTTGTTGAGCAATTGATAAAAACTATTTCATGATTGAATCATTCATTAGATACAACAGTTTCATCTTTAGATGCCTAACGCTGCGGCTCAGCGGGAGCCGGATTTATCGGCGATCCGCTGGAGCCGATTGTTCGGCTCTCATTTCTGTCCACCTGCCGCGTATGCCTCTGCAATGACTTCGGTCAGAATGTCCTTGTGCTTGTCTATGTCGCCAGGCTGAAGACGAATTCGGTAGTATCCCCAACGACTGTCGTAATCCATGATGTCAAGACCCGCCGACTCCAGCCGTCTTTGAGTCTCGGCGGCGTTCTTCAGCCGGACCTCAAATCGAATGAATTCCTTCTTGGGTCGAAAGATCATAAAGTTCCAGGGCTGTCCATTTCGCGCGAGGCCGATGTAGAACTTATTGTACTTCAGTTCCAGAGTGGAGTCGTGCTGCTTGGCCATGCCAAGCAGTTGATCGGCCATCGCGACGGTCTTCTTGGACCCCCGAGATTCCCAGTAGGCACGGTCGGTGGGCTCCTGTCCCTCTTCATCCTCATCAACGAGGCCAAGCGAAAGCAGGTCGACAACGGTCGTGAAGATCAATCCAATTTTGCCGCCGGACTGAAGTGCTCGCATCTGGATCGCGATGAGGGGAATCATGCCATTGAACAAGTTAATTACGTTGAGGAAGCGGCTTGTGATGTCCTCCGCAACGATGACGGCAGTGTGCTCATATTGTGGGTACCGTTTGCGCTCGATGTCCCAGTACTCGATCGTGCGGATAATATGGCTTTCATCGGTAGCGCCGAGTTGAATCTCAACCTCATACCGCCGGCTTGCCTCAGCATCCTGGAGAAGCAGATCCAGTCTACCCGCCTTTGG
Source organism: Thermodesulfobacteriota bacterium (assembly GCA_030018715.1). Taxonomy (GTDB): domain Bacteria; phylum Desulfobacterota; class SM23-61; order SM23-61; family SM23-61; genus JAHJQK01. Next base: position 2,867 of record JASEHN010000501.1, read on the forward strand.
CTGGATGCGTTCTCGGTCTTTGAGGACTACATCGCCCAGACCAAGGATCGACGGGTCTTCAGCTATGCGGTCCTGCACCCATCGCTCGTTCAACTCCGGATGATTGTGGATTGACACAGGCTCGAACTTAGCGAATTCCATCGGTCCTCTCCTTTCTTGCCGAACGATAGAGTTCACCGGGAGCCGGATTTATCGGCGATCCGGTGGAACGATTTGTTATGCGGTTAGATATGGCTCCTATTCTTACATCTGTTTGGTCTTTTAACAT
>JASEHN010000502.1 GCA_030018715.1 Thermodesulfobacteriota bacterium
CCTGGAATCCCTTGGCCTTTACAACACACCTTTTTTCAAAGAGCTAAAGTGTTACAACTTTTGATATTTGATTCTCGGATTTTATTTCTCTGCGGCCTCTGCGTACTCTGCGGTAATAGTTTTTTGGGGAGGTTGAAATGTCCGTGATTAAAAAAAACGCTCCGGGTGCCAACGAGCTGCTGATGGGCAACGAGGCCATTGCCCGCGGCGCGCTGGAAGCTGGGGTGCAATTCGCTGCTGCCTATCCCGGGAATCCATCTTCGGAGATAATTGGCTCGCTTTCCCAGATTGCTAAAGACATGGGAATTTATGTGGAATGGTCGGTGAATGAAAAAGTAGCCCTGGAAGCCGCTGCTTCCGCTTCTTTCTCCGGCCTGCGGGCCTTAAGCGCCATGAAACAAAACGGGGTAAACGTGGCCTCGGATTTCATCTTCAACCTCAACCTGTCGGGAGTGGGCAGCGGTGGCTTGGTTTTAGTGGCCGCCGACGACCCGGCCGCCCTTTCCTCCACCAACGAGGAAGATTCCCGTTTCATCTCCAAGGTTGGAGATCTGCCCATGCTGGAGCCAGCCACTTTCCAGGAAGCGAAGGATATGACCAAGTGGGCCTTCGACCTTTCCGAGGCCATCAACAGCCTGGTGATCGTTCGCAGCGTCTCGCGCATCTCGCACGCCCGGGGAAACGTAATTCTGGGTGAACTACCCCAGGAGAAAAAAACGGCCCGCTACGATACCTCCAAAATATTCATTCCCGTGGCCGCCCCGCTTCGCCACTTGGCCCTCCACCTGAAGCTTGCTAAAGTTCGGGAGATGTATGAATCCTCCCCCTTTAACTGGTATGTCGGGCCAGAAAAGCCTGAACTTCTGATGATCACCTCGGGCAGCGGCTGGTTCTATTCTCTCGAAGCGGTAAAAACCTTACAACTCAAAGATCAAGTGGGCATTCTCAAAATCGGAACCACCTGGCCCTTGCCTTCCAAGCTTTTGGCCAAACATATGGCCAATACCAAGCGTCTACTCTTCGTGGAGGAAGTAGATCCCTTCCTGGAAAACAACGTAAAAGAGCTGGCTGTAGAATGGTCGCCGGAGATCGGCTCCTGGACTTTCTACGGAAAGTCTTCAGGACATGTTCACCCTTTCGGGGAGATCAACCCCGACCTGATCATCAACGCCCTGGCCAAAGTGATGAATAAACCCTATTCGCCAAGAGAAGCAGGGTACGGCGGAAAAGCCCTGGAGATGACCAAATCCCTCGTACCCAACCGGGATCTCGGTTTCTGCCCCGGCTGCCCGCACCGGGCCACTTTCTGGGCCATCAAGGGCGCGCTCAAGCTTGACGGGCGGGGAGGGTTCGTCGCCGGCGACATCGGTTGCTATTCTCTCGGTTTGGGACCGGCGGGATTTTTCCAGCTCAAAACCATGCACGCCATGGGATCAGGCACCGGACTGGCCACCGGCTTCGGCCAATTGCACAAATTCGGATTTAATCAGCCTGTTCTCTCGGTTTGCGGAGACTCCACCTTTTTCCACGCCGCCATCCCGGCCTTGATTAATGGTGTATACAATCAGTCCAATTTCGTCTTGGTCGTCCTGGACAACAGCGCCACAGCCATGACCGGCTTCCAGCCCCATGCCGGAACCGGGGAGACAGCCACCGGATCGCCGGCTCCGGTCGTGGACATCGCGAAGCTCTGCTCAGCTCTGGGAGTGCGAGTGGAGACCTGCGACCCTTTCGACCTTCAGGATACAACGGAAAAAATTCTGGACTTGATCAATGATGAAGGTGGAGTCCGGGTGCTTATTTCCCGCCGGCAATGCGCCCTGGTCAAAGCCAAGGAAGAGAAAGCCCCGTACAAGATCCATGTGGACGAGGAAAAATGTCTGGGAGAATCCTGTGGCTGCGCCCGGATATGTACACGGGTCTTTAAATGTCCGGGGTTGATCTGGAATAAGGAGAAGGGGAAATCCCAGGTTGACGAGGCCATCTGCAACGGCTGCGGTGTCTGTGCTGATATCTGCCCCCCATCTGCCATTATCAGAAAGGAAATTTGAGATGACCCTTTCCAAGGAACCATTGAACCTGATCATTACCGGGGTGGGAGGTCAGGGCAACGTTCTGGCCTCCCAATTGATCGGCCGCGCCCTGGTGAAGGATAATTTTTACGTGACCATCGGGGAGACCTACGGCGCATCCCAGAGGGGCGGGGCCGTGATGAGTCATCTCCGAATATCCAGTGAATCCCAATTCAGCCCTCTGATCCCCGAGGGGCAAGCGGATATCATCGTCGCCCTGGAACCGGTTGAAGCCCTGCGGGTTATCGGCCAGTATGGGAACCCTGCGGTCTCTGCTGTGGTTAACTCTCGCCCCATCTATCCAACTGCCGTGACCGTTGGCGATGCCGAATATCCCTCTTTGGAAAAAATTAAAAAGACCATCAGCGAATTGGCCCGGAAAGCCTGGTTCGTGGATGCCACGGAAATCGCTCTTTCCTTCGGCTCTCCCATCTTCACCAACATCATCATGGTCGGCGCCCTGGTCGGTACAAATCTTCTTCCTTTAAACCGGAAGAAATTTGAGGAAACCATTAAAGAAAGTTTTCCCAGTACCCACATCGCCGACAATCTAAAAGCCTTCGAGCGCGGCCTGGAAATGACCCAAGGTTGCTGAGACCAGATTCCACTCAGCTCCTTTCTTGCATGTACAGTCTTGAGCCTCACTCCAATCCTTTCCCCTGTAGGACAAAGGATACGATGAACGATAAACATTAAACGCTCTCTCCCTCCTTCTGGATGAGGATCGCGCCGCCATTGCCGGCCCAATCCTGGTTGAACTCATCCAGGGGGCTCGGACCCCCGAAGAGAAAGAAGATTGGAAAAAGTGGATCAGAGGCCTCCACTGGCTGCCGGTGACGGATGCCCTCTGGTATGAGGCTTCGGAGATGTCCTTCTCTTTGCGCAGGAAAGGAATTACTACATCCCCCATTGACACAATAATTGCCGCTCTGGCCATTGAATACGATTGTCTGCTTCTGCATAGAGACTCTCACTTCACTCTGATTTCCCGCCATTTTGACTTGAAATGTTATCCAGGGTAATAAGGAATTTCAGGTGAGCTTCATCCTTTAATCCTCCT
>JASEHN010000503.1 GCA_030018715.1 Thermodesulfobacteriota bacterium
GCTGCCCGCGCTCATCGCCCCGAACCCCGGGCCACGAATAGGGATTCTGTAAAGTTAAGGGGGGGCAAGTTTTACAGCAGCCGGGGTAACCACTCAATCCTTCTCAGGCTGTTTTTTTACCTCTTCGATCCTTTTCGCTCCTATGAACCGTGTTGAAAAATACCGGTTCCCTAAGCTATTGACTTCAACCCGTTGTTTGCGCAAAGAGGTGTGGATGAACTGCCCGTCGCCAACATAGATTCCCACATGGCCGGGATGACGGGCCTGGCCTCGCTTAAAAAAGACCAGGTCGCCGATGCGCAGCGCTTCCCGGGCCACCGTATAACCGACCTGGAATTGCTCCCGGGCAGTGCGGGGGAGGTCAATGCCGAAGATATTGAAAACTTTTTGCACGTAAGCGGAACAATCCAATCCATTGATACTCGTCCCGCCCCGGCTGTATTTTAAGCCTAAAAAGCCCTTGGCCACTCTGGCCAGAAGCTGCCGGTCCTTTTCTTCCACCAAAAAACCATTGCCGTTTAAAACGACTTTGGAAACTTCCGTTCTTCCTTCTATCTTCTTCTCTTCTTTCTCAGCTCTGCCCCCGCCAATTTCCTCCTGCCCTTCACCGGATCTTTGGAGATAAATGATTTGCCCCGGCTTTACTTTTTTCCCTTTCAACTGGTTGATCTCTTCCAAGTCTTCCACCCAGAGATGGTAGCGATAGGCAATTTTTGCCAGGGTCTCTCCTTTTTTGACGGTATGAGTCTCCGGGATGTCCAATTCCGAAAGTTCTTCTTCACTGGCCTGCGGGCTTTTCAATTTCCTCCCTGAGGCGCCGGGCCTATCCTGTTCCGGAATGATCAGGTGCTGTCCGGCCTGAATATTTGTGTCATTAAGTCCGTTTGCTTCCTGAAGCTTTTCAACGGAAAGACGGAATTTCTTGGCGATGCCATATAGAGATTCCCCGCGTTTTACTGTATGCCTCAGTTCGGCTGCGGCGGGTGATACCATTGTCAAAATGCTAAATAAAAAAAACAAAAAAGATATCAGGAGCACATACGGCTTTTTCATTTCTTGTCCTCCTCAACGGAATGACGACAGGACTTCGCCCAAAATGAAGAAATTATAATGGATGATCTCGTAAAAAGTCTGAAAATACGTTTTTCTGTCATTCCGGCGAAAGCCGGAATCCAGTCTTTTCAAATAGTTATAAGTTCTCTGGACTCCGGTTTTCACCGGAGTGATGACTTTTTACAAAGCCATCATAATGAAGAAAGGTCTAAATTGCAACTTTTTTGGCTTTATCGATTAACTTTCTTCCAATCCTCGATCAGAAGATTCAATAATTTAGCCATAAGCGCATAGGTTCCCGGCAGGGGATCCCTCCCCGAAAAGACCACGGTGTTTTCCCAAACTTGAGAGAAAGAAGGGAAATTGCCGCTTGGAGATAAAACCAACACCTCCCGCTCCACGCTGACGTTGATCATGCCGTAATAAAGCTCCTCCTTCTTGCGTTTATGCAGGGTAATGCGCACATAAAGGGCTGAACCTTCTTTGGCGTCAAGCTTTACCTGAGGAAGGCGAGATTGGAAGATGGCCATCACTTGATTCCTTATGGCCTCCTCGGTTATTCCGGCATCGCGGGCATCTTCGGTTGGCCTTTCGATAATCAGTTGCAAAGCGTAGATGCCTTGCAGATTTCGGGCCTTGGGATCCTCCCCGGCAAACGAAGGAAAAGGAAGCATTAAAAGCAGAAATATAAAACTTAAATTAGCCACAGAGGACACAGAGATCACCGAGTTTTAAAACCATGATTAAGAAAAAATAAAGAATAAGTGTCAAACGTCAAAAGTGATCCGCCTGAGGCGGACTAAAGTTGAAAAAAGGAATTTCCCAGACAATTAAATTAACCAAGACATCTTTCCCGCTCGATCAGGTTATTCCCTGCTCCTTTAAAAATTCTAAGCCCCGGAGCATTGCTTCCCGGGTGGCCCGATGATGGGTTTCCACTATCCGGATGGTATCGGGTTTCAGAAATTTTTTTATGAGAGTGTAATCTTCCTCTCCGCTCCCCGGAGCCTCATGATCCTTATATCCTTTGCACCCATGAAGATGGACGCCAACGAGAAGGTCGCCGAATTTTTCCAAAAGCTCTTCCTGATTCTCCAACCCTAAATTTTGCTGGGTGGCGGCATGGCCGATGTCGTGCCAGTAGCGTGCCGGGCTACCGCTAAATTCCTGGAAAAGGACTTTAAACTCCTCCAGGTTGGGAAAATCGTGAATGTTATACCGGTTCTCCAAACCGAGGAGCACTCTCCTCTTTTCTGCTTCCCTAACCAATCGGTCAAGGCTACGCATCGCCGCATCAAGATGGGGTTGCCCTTTTCCGGCCCGAATCTTTTTTTGTTCCCGGATGAATTCCCGCCCTTCTGCGGTATGGATTTTCTTTTGATCATAGAGTTTCAAGAAAGTTTCCATGTGACCGTCCATGGGAATCTTGCCCATATGCAGGACTACAGCTTTTACTTCCAGCTCCTCCGCCCATTCCAGCGTGCGCAAAGTATATTTTACCGCCAGGTCCCGTTCTTCTTTTTCGGGGGAGGAGAGAGAAAAAACATCGCCACTGGCTTTTTCTTTGGGAACTTCTTCAGGCAACGGGCAAAAATTATGCAAACTGACTGCTCTGATCCGCCTTTTTTTCAAACCCGGCAGGATTTCCTTAAGCATGGTCAGGGTGATCCGGTATTCCAATTCCACAGCTTCCACGCCCAGATCCAGGATTGCGTCAATTATCTCAATGCCGCTGTTGGAAATTTCCGATTTTAAAGAAGTCGATACCCCTAACATGGTTTTCCTTTCAGGATCATCTCCAAATTAGTTGATTAAATTTTTAATGAAAGCCTACCAAGGGCCCGGAAGGAAAGGCAGGTTGCGCCGCAAGCATCGGCGGGATATCCACTTTCCATAAACCCGAAGCTTACCTTCCGCAAAGCGCAGCGGGGGCGGAGAAACAAAGCTTCGAAGAAATTGCAGACCCCCCCGCCACAGCTAAGGAGATATATGTGCCTCATGATTGCAAGCAACCTGATTTTCTTTCCGGGCCCCTGAAATCACTGCCCATTTTAAATATGCCAGCTCTTTGGCCCTCA
>JASEHN010000504.1 GCA_030018715.1 Thermodesulfobacteriota bacterium
GCGGATCACTTTAGACTTTTAACACTTATTCTTTACTTTTTCTTAATCATTGGTTAAAAACTCTGTGATCTCTGTGCCCTCTGTGGCTAATTTTAATTTAACACGGGGATAGGTTTATTTCAACAAAGCTTCCGTCTATCGCCTCCCAGTGTCCCGCCGCCCATTTGACTTCCTTTAAACAATCGATTATCTTAAATGCCGTTAGTCGTAATCGCGTGGAAGCGTTGATGCATAAATGTCCGAAAGCGTATAGGTGTAAACCCATCTACTCATACACGCATAAACGCCTTTACCCCTTGCGCCTTGCGCTCTCACGCCTTACGTTTTTTTATTTTTAAATGATCTGATTGGAAAGGAAATCCTATGCGCTCCGACGAAAGAAAACTTCTCCAGATTCGCCCGGTCAAAATAACCCGTCATTTTCTCAAACACGCGGAAGGATCAGTTCTGATCGAATTGGGCGAGACCAAAGTGATCTGCACAGCCAGCGTGGAAGAAGATGTTCCCAGGTTTCTAAAAAATTCAAACCAGGGATGGGTTACCTCCGAATACTCGATGATTCCCCGTTCCACCCAAACCCGAACAACCCGGGAATCCGCTGCTGGAAGGATTGGTGGAAGAACCCATGAGATCCAGCGTTTGATCGGCCGCTCGCTTCGGTCTGTCGTGGACCTCTATGCTTTTGGCAAACGAACCATCTGGATTGATTGCGACGTCATCCTGGCGGATGGAGGAACCCGCACGGCTGCGATAACAGGCGCTTTCGTCGCCCTGGCCGATGCTTTTAGCGTATTGCAGAAAAAAGATCAGCTGACCGCCCCGCCGCTGAAAGATACAGTTGCCGCCATTTCTGTCGGGGTGATCGACGGAAAAATCTTCCTGGACTTGAACTACGAAGAAGATTCCAGGGCAGACGTGGACATGAACTTCGTTATGACAGGGAGTGGAGGCCTGGTGGAAGTCCAGGGGACGGCCGAGCGCGCTCCTTTTACTGAAAATGACCTGAGGCGAATGACGGCTGTGGCTCAAAAAGCTATCGCTCAACTCACCAAACTCCAGAAAAAATCGCTGGGAAGCCCACGGGGGTTATGGAAGCATTGAAGGATAGGAAAAAGGATGCCCCCATTGAATTAGTCATCGCCACCCGCAATCCGGGAAAGCTTCGCGAGATTGAGGCTATTTTGGCTCATTTGCCTTTAAAGCTTCTCTCCCTGGAAGACTTCCCCGATATCCCGGACGTTGTTGAAGACGGGACCACTTTTGCCGAAAACGCCGGGAAAAAGGCCAGCACCATTGCTCGTCTTACTGGCCGCCTGGCCATCGCTGATGACTCCGGGTTAAGCGTAAAAGCTCTAAAAGGGCGCCCGGGAATTTTTTCGGCGCGGTTTGCCGGGAATGAAGCCACAGATCAGGAAAGATATCAAAAACTGTTAGATGAAATGTTGGGCATTCCGGATGGGCAAAGGCAGGCCGCTTTTGTTTGTGCTATGGCCATTTTTTCTCCCGACGGGGAAACGCAATTCGTAGAAGGAAAAATCCAGGGGTGGATCACTTTTGCGCCCCAGGGGGAATACGGGTTTGGGTATGACCCGGTTTTTTTCATTCCCGAGTTTGGCAAAACCATGGCTGAGCTTGAGCCGGAGGTAAAGAACCGGATAAGCCACCGGGCCAGGGCTCTTGAAAAACTGAAACTTATCTTGCCGAAATTTCTTCCACCTTGACCTTGCGCCAGGCAGCGTCTCATGGTATAAAAAACCGTAAGGCGCGAGGGCGCAAGGCGTTAGAGAAGCGTTTAACGTTTTTTCTTTCCACTTGCGCCTTGCGCTCTCCCGCCTTACGTTTTGTACATTCGGGGCGTAGCGCAGCCTGGTAGCGCACCTGCCTTGGGCGCAGGGGGTCGGAGGTTCAAATCCTCTCGCCCCGACCATAAAAAAACAGGTTTAAGGTTAGGGGAAACAATATTCAGGAACTACCTTTCCGTTCTTTGAAAAAATTAATTCCGCGCATGATCATGTAAGTAACCAGGAAAAAAAGAGTGACGCAACATCCCCCCAGAAAACCGATAACCTTTTTCATCTTCGTGCTGGTTTCCGCCCCCATCCGCCCATGAAGTGCATGTGCAGGTGATATACTACCTGGCCGGCCTCCCGCCCATTATTAACCATCAGGCGATACCCGGATTGGATTCCGTGGCGTTCTGCCATGCGTTTAGCCACAAGAATCATTTTGGCAAATATCCCGGCGGTGTTCTCATCCAGAGCATTGACTGAGTCGATATGTTTTTTAGGAACGATCAAAAAGTGAATCGGCGCTGCCGGATTAATATCCTTAAAAACGGCCAAATCCTCATCTTCGTAGATAATCTCAGCTGGCAATTCATGGGCTATAATGTGGCAGAAAATGCAGGTCATCCGCTCCCTCCAGAATCATAATCGATTTCAGGCTTTCCTTTTACCACAACAATTTCCAAAAATCAAATCTCCTTTCCGTGGTGATTCGACAAAGGAAAGCAATGTTGACAAAGCCCTGGAAAAGTGCTAAAAGAAAATCTGGCGCCTGTAGCTCAACCGGATAGAGCAACAGCCTTCTAAGCTGTAGGCCGGGGGTTCGAGTCCCTCCAGGCGCGCCAGTGGACGCCGAGGGCCGGCATTACAATACATTTTCCATTTTTTCGGTGAGTGTAGCTCAGTTGGTTAGAGCACTGGGTTGTGGCCCCAGCGGTCGTGGGTTCGAATCCCATCACTCACCCCAGGCGCCCGTAGCTCAGTTGGATAGAGCGTCGGACTTCGAATCCGCAGGTCGCCCGTTCGAGCCGGGCCGGGCGCGCCAGAACTTTGTTAATTTCAAGGGGCAAGCCGATGCCCGGAATCTAAATGAACTGGAAGCATTTTCCGGTTGTTAACCGCAACCTATTTTGGCATTTTTATTACTCTACATTGCGAATGGCCTTGAGACTGGAGTGATCGATACGTGGGTTCGTAGGTCTGCAGAAATGCTTTTCTCTTGCCGCCCCTGGTCTTTGAAAAACCAGAGAAGAGAGGCTGAACCATGAGACTGATATTAGTGATCCCGAGGGCCGGGTTAAAAACAATTTTAGGACTTATAATTCTCGCCCTCGCGTATTC
>JASEHN010000505.1 GCA_030018715.1 Thermodesulfobacteriota bacterium
CCACTCATGTTCCGCTGACATATGCCTATTTAAGACAGTTTAAAGATGTTCTTTTGTCCAGAGGGTCAAGGGTTGTCCGGGAGCTTGCCCAGGCAACAGAATTCTATGCAATGTATGGAATTGGCCCATACACCCTTGAAAAATACCGGGTGGTTTGGAAACGGATGGCTTCCAAAATGGCCGCCGTGGTATTATCGAGGCTGCGCACCCCCTTTGGCCTGAAAACAGCTATTTCTACGGATACAACTTCTTTTTTCGCCGTGAAGAATGAAAACGAGGCCCATTATTTATGCGGCATTCTGAATTCAAATATCCTTAATGAATATATCCGCAGCTTTTCATCCGCCGGGCGGGGTTTCGGCGCGCCATCGGTGATGAATAATCTGGCCATTACAAAGTTTGATAGTAATCAGGAGATCCATATAAGGATCGCGGAACTTTCCCAGAAGGCCCATACCCTGGTAGCCCAGGGTAAGGAAATTGAGGAAATACAAAGTGATTTAGATGAGGCAGTAGAAACATTATGGAATATCAAACTTTAACCCCATCGAATCGGAAATACCCCAAACGACTCCTTGAACGCCTTGGGGAAAATGCCCCAAGGAAGATATTCTGTTGGGGGCCATTGGATTTTCTCCACAGGTTCACGATGGCGGTGATTTCTGCGGATTCCATCAGCGGTTTGGCCCTGATGTCCACCAACCAATTGCTGTTTACCATACGCGAATACGATCTCAACCTCATCGGCGGGTGGCATTCCGTCATGGAAACGGAAATATTCCGCCTGGGGTTATTCCGGAAGAACTTCACCGTAACTCTATTTACGGCTAAAGGCCTGCGCTGCGAAACTTTTGATTTGTTCCTGGAAACAAGATTTTACCCGCCTCTCCATGAATTCCCGGAACGGAAGGAATATTTCCGCCGGGCGGAAGAAGGAGAATTGTTGATTTTCTCGGTTTCTCCCCCTGAAGAGGCCAAAATGAGCCGGAGGAATATTATTTATAGAAACTGGATAGCCTGTGCTCTCGCGGATGTCGTCTTTGTCCCCTTTGCCGAAAAAGGAACCAAAACCTTCACCTTGACCAAGCGGGTTTTTTCTTCTAAGATCCCGATTTTTACAACAGACCATGAATCCAATCGGGACCTCCATCAGTTAGGCATACCGGCCTTCACCCGGAAGACCGTGGGTAAATACCTCGAGCAACTGGGAGCCCGGCAAGCTCCGCCCCCTGAAAAAAAACCTGTCCTGGTCAATTTACGTGAGCCAATTGAGCAAATCAAAAACAAGCCCGCGGGTTTTATTCAAGAAAAATTGAATCTATGATGCCCTTAAATGTCTTTCAGCGCCCCGACTTTATAACGGAACCATCCCCTATCCCTTCCGCCTTCTCTCCTGCCCCTGTTCAGGCCATAACATAGATAAGGGATTGAGGTGAAAAAGGAATTATCAACAGTCCAGGAAAGATAAGATAAAAATGAGCAATGTTGCCGCCCGAGCGCAAAAAAAGGTACGCTCCCAAAAGCCTTTACGGACAGAGGAAGACAACCAAAAATCCCAAATTTCGCCAGCCGATTTTCACCGCATCGAATTTTTCCGGCATGGTTTCGCTCTGGTCCCCGACCCGGCAGACCGGAGTCCCGGGGCCGCCATTTTTCTGAAAGGCGATAAGAAGGAACGGGATCATAGGTTCTGCTCCTGCGCCGTTTCCAGCAGGCGGACTTGCGAACATATTCTCAAGCTGATCGCTTTGTATAAAACCTTCCAGGGGGCATACGGAGAGCGAACTCCCGAAGAGGCCTTCCGGTCAAGCCTCTGGTACCGTATGGCCGCCATTCTGGCCGATGGGTCCCAGGAGACCTTGGAGTCCGTGCGTCATCAGGCCGTTGATCATAACTCAAAAAGAATAATCCGGGTTGTTGACGCGGGGGGAAGAGAAAGGCTGGAATACTTTTCCCAGTCTTCCGATGCCCTTCGCTTCATAGAGCGAATGGATCAGGCTACCAGGCAGGATCATGTTCCCCGCCGGGGCGCTCTCTTGGAGACTCTTGCCTCCCTTACGCTTACGGATGAAGAACGGTACATGGCGCAGATGGGGTTCAAAACGATCCGGCAAGTTTTGGAAGGAAGTTTCTGGTATCGCCTGGCCTATCACTGCTTTCGGGAATTCGGAGACCGGAGTAATATCTTTCGCCCGGCCATTGAGGAGGGCTCCGGCGAGTTTACTCTGACCTTCCAGCCCGCCGGAGGGGATGTCGTTTTTCGTATGGCCATCCCCCGGCAGAGGGTAAAAAGTTTACTCTCGGCTTTCAGGGAAATCTTCCCCAATCAACGAGAACTGGCGATCCATCCTGTTCCCCTGAAATCCCTCTTTATGATTTCCGCGAATAAAAAAATGGACCTGGAAATCAAACCGATCATTCAAGTCCTTAAGGAAGATGGCCGGGCGGACTTTTTTGATAAAGAAGATCTGGAAAAGTTCCGCTACGGAGATCTAATCTATATAAAGGACCTGGGCATACTGGCCGAGTTGGAACCACCGGGAAAAATTCAAGGACAATTCCCCAGGCCAACCAAAATGGTGCTACAAAGATCCCAGGTTCCCAGCTTTTTGCAGGAATTCAGCCAGGAGCTTCGGGAAGGCGCCCATATCGTTGATGCCTCGGTCAGAAATCTTAAGATCCATACCAGTTTTGACAAGATGGAAATAACGCCCGCAGCCCTGAACCGCGACTGGTGCTGGCTTTCCCTAAATTATGGATTTGGCAATTCGTCTATCTCTCTTGGGAAGATATTGCAGGCCAGGAAAAGCGGGGAGCGTTTTTTATCCACAGCCGATGGATGGGTGGACTGCCAAGCCCAGGCTTTTGAAACCCTGGGCCACATAGCCAGCCGTCTTTCTCAAGAACAACTAAATTCACCAGACCGGGTAAAGCTTTCCCGCATGGATTTGCTGCGCCTGCACGCCTCCACCTCCGGGCCTGTTACGGTGGCCGGCAAGGGGAAGGCCGTTTCTTTGCTAAAATCAATGCTGGATTTGAGGTCGGCGCACCCCTTGCCGGAATTGAAAGGATTAACCTCGACGTTAAGGCCATACCAAAAGCTGGGGGTGGAATGGCTTTA
>JASEHN010000506.1 GCA_030018715.1 Thermodesulfobacteriota bacterium
GTAGTACAGTGCCGCATAGCCGCAATCAATTTATTATTATTTTTCTCAGCGTTCTCTGCGCTCTCTGCGGTGAAAAATAAAATAAAAAAAACAATAAAAATGATTTACACATTTAAAATCTTCCGCTTCGATCCCAAGAAAGACCGGGAACCCTACCAACAGGAGTTCTCTGTGGATCTTGGAGATGCAGAAAAGGTTACAGTGCTTGATGCCCTTTTCAATATCCAACAGACCAAAGACAAGACTCTTTCTTTCCGTTATTCCTGCCGGCTGGCCATGTGCGGCTCTTGCGCATTGGTGATCAACGGCAAGGAAGGGCTGGCCTGCAAGACTCTAATTAAAGGCCTGGGATCCGGGACAATTTCCCTCGGGCCTTTACGCCACATTCCCATTATCAAGGACCTGACCGTTGACTTAAAATCCTTGATCAATCGGCTAAAAAAAATGGAGCCGTACTTCATTCCCAGAAGTCCCGCCGCTACTGAACCGGCCAGAATTAAACCAACTTCGCGGGAACGGAAGATCATCGGATTGAACACGGAATGCATTGCCTGCGGCTCTTGCGTTTCAGCCTGCACGATGATGCACTGGACGCCGGAATACATCGGCCCGATGGGGCTAAACCGGGCTTTTTGCCTGATCGCCGATTCCCGGGACCTGCCCGGCGGGCGCCTCATGGGCATCGCCGATGAAAACGGGATTTACCGCTGCCACATGGAATTCAATTGCACGGATGTCTGCCCCAAGCATATCAGCCCCACCCGTGGTATCCATTATTTAAAGCGCCAGATATTCTGGCAGGGCCTGAAAACCCTGAATCCTTTTCGCAGAGGCAGGAACGAATGAGGACGTGGCCCAAAATTTTAATGATCTGTATTTTTTTATTTTCCGGCCCGGCTGCTTCTGCCGTATCTGCCAGGACCGCGGGTTACTGCCTGGAATGCCATTCGCAAAAGTTCCAGAAAGAGCAATCGCAAAAATTTAAACCATCCTTTATCGCTGAATCACGGAGCGTCTATCAGGCCAGGCTGGACCCATGTCCCGGGATACGTTCTTTTTCCGAAGAAGCATTCTTTACCGAGAGCCGGATCATCAGTCTGAATAAAATTTTTAATACCATGGACAGGGAAGGGTGGAATAGCGCTTCCCTGAGGAAAAAAGTTGCCGAAACTGCGGAATCCTTCGTCGAACTCAAAGGTCAGCAAAAAACTTCTGTTAGTCAGCTCATCCAGGAGTCTAATGCCCAGCGGGCTGCCCTGCAAAAAATTTACGACCGCACCTGGCAAGGAAGGGACGAATCATCTCGCCGATGGCTGATCGGCCTTAGCAGCCTTATTTTCCTCGGGCTTCTGTTTCTTATAGGAGTAGGATACCGAAAGCTTCAGCGCATGGAAAAAAATATCCTGCTGATCCTGTTTATCGTCGGGAGCCTTGGCGCCCCGGCCTGCTCTTATGCTCCGCTTGAACCTGCGAAAAAAAGCCCGGCCCAGGAACAGTTAGAACAGTCTTTGACAGTGGCCAGGCTGTGGTCCGGTAAGATGGAGGAAACATTCTATTCAGCCATCATCCTTTCTGGTATGGCCGGGGAGTGGGCGAAAATCGAACCGGGGGCCGCTGAAAAAGCTTTCCAGTTGGCCTGGCAGATGGCTTTGGATACCTGGAAAAAATCGGACCTGGTAAAAGATTTAAAAGAGATTGCGGTCAGATGGCCGGATGAAAAGATGGCCGTAAAAGATGGAGTGGATTTCGAAAAAGTACAGGACTTGCGCGAGGAAATCCGTAAAGCCGAGGGGGGAATTTGGGCCCTCAGGGCCGTAGCCGAAGAGTGGAGTCAGGTTAATCCTCGTAAAGGGCTTGAAGCCCTGGCCTTTGTATTGCAGGAAGTTCAAAAAATAAAAGATACCTCGCTTAGAGACCGGGAATTAAAACCCCTCGCCGAAGCCTGGGCGGGGATTGATGGAAATCGCGCCGTAGAAATTTCCTCTTTTCTTCATGATCCATTTTTAAAGTCGCTAACCCTGACTAATTTGGCTCTTTACCTGCGCCCCCCGGACAAGAACAGAGGTCTTTTACAGGAAGCCTGGAGGGTAGCTGAATCTATTCCCCCCTCCTATTCCCAGACCAAAGCTTTTATCCTGATTTCGGCCGCGGCTGTTCGAATTAATCCGCCGGAGAAGAAAGAATGGGCGGAAAGAACAATGGTCCGCCTTAAAAACCTTAACCCCCCTTTACTCCGCGCCATGGCTGTGCAGGAGATGGTTTTTCATTGGGCGGCCCTGGACTGGGAACAGGCGGAACGCTGGGCTGAAGAAAGTACCCCGGAATTCCCCGAAGCCCGGGCCTATGCTTTGGTCAACCTGGCCAGGAGTGCAGCAATTCCCAGGGACAAAGCCCTGGCGCATTTTAAAAACGTCCTAACTGAAACATCCCGGATCACTGACTCCTTCGAGGCTCAAAAAATCAAGAGCCTAATCGCGAAGGGCATGTCCGAGTTTGAAGTAGCAGGGGCGCTAAAAATAATTCCGCAGGTAGATGATCCTTACCAGCGATCCGAGATTTTAGGGCAGTTAACCAGGCGGCTTTCCGCGCTGGACAAAAGAAAAGCCCTGGACCTAGTCGAAAGCATTCCGCTGGAAGTATTTCGCGCCAGAGCCAACACAGAAATCATCAGCAAGTGGATGGCCCGGGATGTAAAAAAAGTAAACCTTATATACGAACAAGCTTATCAGGCTGCCTCTTCCATTTCCGACCCTTATTTCAGGGCTTCCGCCCTGATTGAGCTGGATAAGAAATGGGGCCATGCAGGACAGGGAGGTAGAGCCGCCTTACTGGAATTAGCTGAAAAATCAGCCGGTGAGATTACCTCACCGCCGCTGAAAGCCGGGATTCTTGAAAAAATTGCCGACTCCTGGAAAAATATCGATGAAATCAGGGCCCGGCATATTTTGGAAAAAATTGACCTGTCGGTAATCCGGATTCGGAAAAAAGTGGAGGAGATTAGTCTGTGGGCCAAGATCGACCCGCTTAAAGCACTCGAATGGGCCGAAGCCATCCCCGGGAATTTCCCGCTGGAGAAGGCCAGTACGTGGAAAGAAATAGCGGCCAGCCTGAAA
>JASEHN010000507.1 GCA_030018715.1 Thermodesulfobacteriota bacterium
GTTTCAATCCTTGTTTTTATGGAACCCGCTCTTCAACCAAACGGGATGGGGCACAATCTTTGAATATCAGAATGTTTCAATCCTTGTTTTTATGGAACCCGCTCTTCAACAATTTACTTAACCTTGCAGATTTTAGATTCAGAAAAGTTTCAATCCTTGTTTTTATGGAACCCGCTCTTCAACTTCAATTTCTCGATTTTTTAAATCCTTTCTTTATGTTTTTCTCTTTCTTCGCCGCTTCATCTTTCATAAAAACAGCCGCAATTACCAATTTCTCACCCCGTCTTTTGCCCACGTTTACATGGTTTTATCATCAAAAACCCGTCACTTTTCAAGTCGTTAGTAGATTTTCATCACTTCACACAGATATTTTTGTAGCAACAATCAATACAGCGATTCAGTGACTTGGTTCTGGAGGGGAAATGGTTTTTTTGAACAATTTCAAATATCTTTTCCACGATTCCCTTCGCCTGCCTGAATTTATCCTCCGAAAAATTCAATTCTTTCAGAAAATTATTGCTCCGGACGTAACAGAGATATCCCTTATTAACTTCCTTCTGATAATTTTCCCGGATGAGCAGTCCGTAAAGCGCCGACTGGATAAAATGGGTTTGGAAAACATGATCGTTGAATTCCGCAAATTTGTAGTCAAGCGGAGCCAGGGTCCCGTCATCGAAAAAAAGGACTTCATCGATAATGCCGCGTAGGTGCAAGGTTGGCGAGGCAAGATATACGTCAATTTCCTTTTCCACGCATCCGATCTTTTTCCGAAGATAATCCCTGTTGATCCTGCTTTTCTCTTCGTGGATCTCTCTTCCCTTCAGCACTTTATACCTTTTTTCTTCATGCTGGGGAATATCCAGGCAGATCATAAAGTAAATGAAACGGGGACAGAAGATATATTCAATCACTTCCGAGGGCGTGATGAATAACGGCTCCGCCACCCAGCCAAGACCCTCTTGATTGTCTAGATTTGTTTCAGAAGAATTTGGCTCGGATTTCATCACTCACCAGGCTCGGGTCAAAGGCCCGCCCTAATACCCGGACTTTTTTAAAGTCGTCCTCGCATAAAGGAAAGATGTACACGGCATCGGTTTCATGATCGATGATATCTTTGGATTTCAAGACCAGCTCGTCTAATTCATTCTTGTTCAGATCTCCTAAAAAAACACTTTTTTGCACCCGGTAGAGCCCGATGTTCTTACAGGCTTTAGCCACCCGACTTCTCTTTTTATCATCGGAAATGTCATAGATGGCCCAAACCGTCATGTTTCTCCCTCCATCAAACCTCATCCTTGATCAGGGAATTAGCAATCCGGTGACAATCAAATTGGATCGTATCCCGTTGTTTAATATTTCTTCCCCGATACCTGACGGATTTATCGAGCGTTTCGTTCAATGCTTCGATGAGCACTGCCTTCCCCTCCTTATTCAAAGTCATGCCGTTGGGAATGGAGTCGAAATATTCCTGCTTCACTTTTCTCTGGCTGAAAAGATAGACTACGGTTTCTTCGGCAAAAATTCTGTACATCTCAATCAGATCGAACACCATGGATTTTTTGTTGTAATGATCAGCATGGACCAACCCGATGTAGGGATCAAGCCCTGCAATAATACAAGACTTCTCCACCATCGAATAAAGAACTCCGTAAGCGTAATTGAGCAGGCAGTTGAATTCGTCTTTGGCCGGCATTTTGCTCCGGCCGTTAAATTTGTACCGATCCGGCATGATAAAACTTAGCGCATCAAAATAACTTTTTCCTGCGGACCCTTCCAGCCCCATGATTGTGCCCCGGAGCTCTCCGGTGGTTCCCGAAAGTCCCTCCAGCTTTCCCTTAGTCTCCTCGAGAGATTTTATATAACCTTCCAACTCTTCTTCTTTCGCTGGGCGGGAATTTCTGAGCCTCTTCAAGAAATCGACCTGGTTACCGATTTTTATGGAAACCCATTCTTTGGCCATTTCCATTCCCGTCGCGTCCCCGGCCACTTCAAGCTGCCGCCTTCGGATAGCCGTAGTGCTTCCAAGTTTGGAATGCCACACCCTCCCGAATGGATCCCCGAAATCATCCAAAAAAATCACGTCGATGTTGTTATCCATGGCCAATTTTATTGCGTCGGTAGAGAGATAGGCGCTGGTGGTGATCATTACTGACTGGACTTTCTTAACCGAGACTTCAAAAACCTTGTCTTCGTTTTTAACGAAGAAATTCCCCTCTTTAACTCTGAGGTATGAACCGGGAGTATTAATCACTAACTGCATAATATGAACTCCTCAGGACTTTTCGCCGAGTCTCCTTTGTATGGCGTCCCATATTTCAGTTAGCCCCAACTGACGCGCCCATTCGGCGATATAATTTTTATCAACGATCTCCCCGCTGATTTTCAAGATACCGGTAATATCACGAAGATGTTTCTCCGACCCTCCCTCTTTATAGTATTCCATCTTCTTTATGATCACATCCTCCGCCGACGTAAAAAACGCATCTTGATCAGGGAATACGGCGCTTCTGTTTCTGCGGGCAAATTCAGTTTGAGAAAATGGCGTTGTCTTTCTTAGGATAATGTCAATTTTTAACCCGGAAGCGGTATGAATAATATTGAATTGACCACGCCTTTCAATTTCCGCTTCTATCATTTCCTTGTCGCAATAAAATTCATTTGAAGGGAAATAGGCGATAAACTCTTCAACCTGCCCCAGGTTTATATCAGCCACGATATCAATATCTCTCGTAAAGCGAGGTTCGCCATAATATGCAGTGGCTTGAGAACCGGTAATCATATATGGGATTCCTATGGTTTCCAACGCTTGTATAACTAACCGCATGAGTTCACTTTGATCCATACGTTACCCGATTAACAATCTCCTTCTGGATTTGCTCTTCTGTCCATTCAGGATGCCGGTTTTTCATATAGGCCCTGATTCTCTTCTCAAAAAAAGTCCATGCATCCCAGACCATGTTCAGACGTTCCCGGCCTGATTTCGTCTTCATTATTTCTGCGATCCTGTCATCTATGACCTCGATCTGCCCTTGGTCCAACCGCAACGTCTTCATTTTATTCCTTATCTTCTTTATTGATAACAACCGGTCACTGATCACTCTTCTTAAT
>JASEHN010000509.1 GCA_030018715.1 Thermodesulfobacteriota bacterium
ATGACGGAAAAGGGGATTTTCAGACTTTTTACGAGTTCATCTATCTTGATTGTATAGGAATTTCCTTTTTTAACTTTAGGCGCTAAGCGCCTATGGTCCATCGCCTGTTTTTACCGGGACCGCGTAGGGGCCTTCGCTGATGAAGGCCAGGCGCGGAGTAATGTTCCGGGGGGCATATTGATTATGAAAATAAATAACCGCGTTTTGCAACATCTCTTGAACTTTCTGGGCCCGGGCTTTTTTCTTTCCTGCCGGAGTGAGAAATTCATAGCCGCTCACCCCGGGAAGCATGGCAAAATCTTTTTCAGGAATGTCGGAAGTACAGTAAATCAACCCCTCCTCTCCAACCTTTCTTAACACCCTACCCCATACTTCGGGCTCCCACTGATCCTTGGTGAATTTCCATGCTGGAGACCTGAGTAAATCCACGTATCCATCCACCCCCTGGAGTTTCAGCAGGTGGATGAGAGTCTTGTACTCGGGGCCGCCGATAGGCTCTTCGTCCCGGTTGTCCGCGGCGATAACGATCACTCCCCCTGGCTTCACAGCCGGAATTGCCCCCACAGCCGCTTTGGCTAATTGGTAGTGGTTTCGGCCCACGTATCCGCCATGGGTGAGAACGATGTCAAACTCTTTTTCCACCGGAATGGCTACATAGGTTTTGATCTTACGCACGGCCTCTGCGATAACTTTTTCCAGGTCCCCGGCGAAAACCCCGGTCAAGCGCATGTCCTTGTCCAGGGTAACCGTTATGGTGAAATCCACCCCCACAGCCTTGGCAACCGCAGCCGCCTCCTCGTGGCAGGGATTTCCGTCAAGGATCAGGTTGGTGGCCCTGGGAGATTCCAGAAAATCCGGGCTGTGAAATTTTTGAATCGTCCGCAAATCCACCAGTCCGGGGCAAACTGCTTTCCTTCCCCCGGAAACCCCGGCCATAAAGTGGCTTTCCGTCAAGCCAGTGGCGATTTTCAGGTCAGCCTCATAGAAATTTTTATTTAAAAAAACCTCGGTGCCTGTCGGGGTCTTACCCGCGAAAATCAGGGACGCTTTATCCTCGCAATCATGGTCCTGAATCTCATAGGCAGAGACAATCTCCTCCCCCATCATCTCGATTTTTTCTTGGGGAGTGCTGGCCCGGTGTGTGCCGGTTCCCACGACGATTTTAACGTTCTGCTTACGAATCCCCTGTGCCTTAAGTTTTTCTAGAAGAGGCAAAAGAATTCCCTTTTTCCCTTTGTAGGGAACCGGACGGGTGATATCGGAAACGGTGATGGCCGCTTTAAGTTCACCTGCTGGCTTCCCTTTGCCCTTGATAATGTTATCCAGGCTCAGGCCCCCCAAAGGTTCGTCGATGGCCCTCTCGATCTCCCTGGCCGGGTTCTTCAGGACCTCAGCCTTTTTCATGGTCATTTCCAGGCAATCCGGCGGCACATAAATAATAAGTGGCCCGCCGGAAAATTCCACTTTTATTTTCTTCCAACCTTTGATCCTGGTATTTTTTAGGGCAGCCATTAGATCTAATCTCATCTTTTAAACCCCCTATCCACTGCCGAATGCTGATTGGGGAATGCGGAAAAAAATTCATAATCCGAATTCCGATAATCGACATTCCGCATTCCGAAATCCGCACTCCGAATTCCTTCTATTCCTGGGGAATCAAATCCAGGTTACCGGTGAACGCCGCTTCCAACGTCGGTTTCATCAACCGGTCCACGTCTCCCCGTTCCGCTTCCATGGGCGTGGGCATGTTCTGTAACTTCATCTTAAGTTGTGGATCCTTGGCGGCCTGGATCATCTGTTTTAAATGGGCTTTGGAAACGCCTGCTTCCGCAAGCGTCGCCGGAAAACCCAGGGACTTGGAAAACTGGATCATCCCCCTGGCCACAAGCATGGCCAAGGCTCTTCCTTTCTTGCCTTCGGTCCTGGCTTTGACAAATCCCCCTTCTTTCAGGATTTCGGCGAAGACAGTTAATTGATCCTGAATCCTCGGGGCAAAAAGGACGGTGTAGTACGGGTTCAAAATTGCGCAGGCCCGTCCATGGCTTAAAACATCGATCAAGGAAAAACTTCCGAGATGGGGTCCGCTCGTCCCCCCGAGCATGATGGAATAGCCCCCCAGGTCAGTGCCCAATCCCAGGCATAGCCTGGCCTGCCGGTCTCGGGCATCTGTTTTCACTTTCGGAAGCCCGGAAACGATCAGCCTCAGGCAGGCCCTGGCTACTTCTTTCATCTTGGTATAATAGGGCTGGCCCGTTGCTCCCATGAAAACCTCCCAGGCATGAGCGATGCCATCCAGGCCCCCATCCAGGGTGAGTTCCAGCGGAGAGTCTAAGGTCACTCCGTAATCAAAGACCGCGGCCTGGGGTACGATCGCCTCATCGACGATAAGCTTCTTCTGCCCGGTGACCAGGTCGGTGATATTTGAATACTTCGTTAAGTGGGCGCCCGAGCTGGCCGCGGTTTGCACCGCCACCAGCGGCAGGAGAGGCTGATTCGTCTGGTTTTTAACTTTGCTCACGTTCCCAACGCCGAAATAAGGATCGACAGTGCTGGCCATGGCAGCGGAAACCGCAAGAGAATTCTGGGCATCCGCGGGAGAATAGGTTGATAGAACATTCGCTGCCTTGGCGGCGTCGATGGTGCTGCCCCCCCCCACGCAGATGATCACATCGGGCCGGGAACGGGCCACATGCAGGGCCAGGCGGTATACATCTTCCCGCGGGGCGTTGGGCCTGGCTCCCGTGACGGCCTCATAAGCCACCCCTTTTTCTTTCAGGGAATCGCTTACGGATTTCTGGATTCCGGCCGTCCAGGCTTCCTCCAGGTCAGCGACTATCAACAAAGCCTTCTTCCCGTACTGGCCGGCCAATTCGCCCACTTTGCTAAGGACATCAAACCCGAAGCTATAGGAGTTTCCTTTCCAATTGAATAACATCTTCCGGGCATTTTCTACATACCTTTCCATCGCTACCTCCCTCTCAAATTGCGGATTGATGAATGCGGAGTGCGGAATAAGGTCTTAACGATCAATTCCGCATTCCGAAATTTGTAACAGTTTAGCGATTTGAAAAAATGGTATTAAAGCCTTTGTTGAGGGCCGGGG
>JASEHN010000508.1 GCA_030018715.1 Thermodesulfobacteriota bacterium
CCCCGGACCTCAACAAAGGTGGTAAAACCACTTTTTCAAACCGCTAAATTGATATAAGATTTCCAGTTTTCGATTTAAAATTAAAGAAAGGGGGGAGCCGTAAGATGACCAAAAGAGTGGCCATTGTTGGCGTAGGAACAACCGGGTTTCGCGCGACCACTCCGGATGTCTCCTACCGGGAGTTGACCTACGAAGCAGCAACCAAAGCCTATTTTGAGGCGGGCATTGAGCCCAAAGAGGTGGCTGCCTTTGTCGCTACCTCTGAAGATTTCCTCGAGGGGTATAGTATTTCTGACGAATATTCACCTGATCAATTAGGGGCGGTCCTAAGACCCATTTATACCATTCCGGGAGACTTTATTCACTCTCTGTCCTGTGCCCAGATGATGATTCTGTCCGGAATTGGGGACATCATGGTGGTTCAAGGGATGTCCAAGGCATCGAACATGTTGACCATCTCCGAAATGGTCTCTTTTGCCATGGACCCCATATATAACCGGCCATTAAAAGAAAGCCCGCATGTCGTGGCCGGGATGGAAATGGCCCGCTTCCTGTACGAGACCGGGACAACGCGGGAGCAATGCGCCAAAGTGGTGGTGAAGAACAAAAGGAATGCTTTATCCAACCCGCTGGCCGGCCATGGGGTTCTCATCGACGCCAACTATGTTCTCAAATCCGAAGCGGTCTCCTTCCCATTGACCCAGATGGACATCAGTCCTAATTCTGATGGAGCCGTGGTGCTCGTCCTGGCAGAAGAAAAAACGGCCAAAGCTCTCTCCGACAAACCCATCTGGATCAGAGGGATCGGCTGGTGCTCGGACACGCCCGGCCTGGAAACCCGGAACTGGGGGGAAGCTATCTACGCCCAGATGGCCGCCGAGATGGCCTACAAGATGGCTGGAATTCGTTATCCGCGAAAGGAGATTGACTTTGCGGAAGTTAATGACGAGTTCTCCTATAAAGAACTCCAGCATCTGGAAGCAATGAGAATCTGTAAAAAAGGAGAAGCCGGGCCTCTCACCGAGATGGGGGGAACGGAAATCAACGGGGAATTTGCGGTCAATCCCTCCGGAGGGTGCCTCGGAGTGGGGAACCTCTTTGAGCTAAACGGAGGACAAAAGGTCCTGGAAGTTGTCAGACAACTGAGAGGGGAAGCCGGGAGGAATCAACTGAAAAACGTAACCACCGGGCTGGCTCAGAGTTGGAGGGGTATCCCGACGACTACCGGGACAGTGGTGATCCTGAGCAATTAAGGAGGTGAAAAGCATGAGAAGAGTAGCCATTGTCGGAGCAGGACTGACCAAATTTTATCGCAATACCCAGGAAACGCCCAAAGAGCTGGCTTATGAGGCCACCAAAATGGCCCTGGATTCCTGCGAGATGAAGCTTTCGGATATAAATTGTGTCGTCCATGGAACGGCCCCAGATGCCTTCGATGGGGTTCATATGAAGGGAGAATATCTCTCGGATGCCTCCGGTGGATTTCGAAAACCCTATATGAGAAACTTTGTGGGAGGCGGCACAGGAGTTTTCGCGCCCATCCACGGCTGGTTCCATGTGGCCTCGGGGATGTTTGATACTTGTTTGGTGGTATGCGAAGAGAAGATGTCCTCTGCCTATCCTCACCCTGCAGGGGCCTTCCTCACCATCTTCGACCACACCACCGAACAACCCCTCTACCCAACCCTCATCTATATCTTTGCCATTGAGATGAACCGGTTTATGAGAACCCATGGCTATCGCAAAGAAGACATTGCCCGGGTGGCCGTTAAAAATAAAAAGAACGCCATGGACCACCCCTCCGCCCAACTGCCAGGGGAGATCACGGTCCAGGATGTCCTGAATTCAGAGATCATGGCCTGGCCCGTGAACCGACTCGACATCAGTCCGACGAGCGACGGTGCGGCCGCGATCCTCCTGGCCTCGGAAGACGTGGCCCGGAGAATTACGGAGAAACCAATCTGGATGGACGGCGTGGGCTTTTGTCTGGATACCGCCTACTGGTGCACCCGGGACCTTTATTACCCGGATTATCTGGAAGTAGCCGCCCGCCAGGCTTATAAGATGGCCGGGATCAAAGAACCCTCCAAAGAGATCCATGTGGCTGAGCCTTATGATCCCTTCACTTATAAAGAGCTGCACCATATCGAAGGTTTAATGCTGGCTCCGCGGGGAAAATCCGTTCAGATGCTGGTGGATGGGGTTTTCAACAGGGACGGAAACCTACCAACTTCTCCTTCGGGAGGACTTCTGGGAGTGGGCAATCCCATTGCTGCCGCAGGTCTGATGAAGATCATTGAGATCTATCTGCAACTAAAAGGGGAAGCGGGAAAACGTCAGATTCCGGGGAAGCCTTCTTGCGGGGTGGCCAATGCCTGGGGCGATCTTATGCAGGTTGGAACCGTGGTCGTGTTGAGAAGCTAAGGAGGAGCTGAATATATGGAAATTACGGAAAAGATGGTAGAAAAAACGGCGACGAAGTTGAGCGCCGAGGAGATTTTAGGAGGGAAGGTTCTCTCGGTGAAGTGGGAGCCGAAATTAAAATATGCCTGGGACAATGGCCCGGCCATCGGAAGGTATCTGGCAGAACTGAAAAATGGAAAGATCATTGCCAAGAAATGCGACAAGTGTCACCGCATCATGCTTCCGCCCAGAATGTTTTGCGAGCTCTGCTGGGTCCCGACAGGGGAATGGGTTTATGTCCAGGATACAGGCATTGTGAACACCTGGATCGTGGGTTATGTGGACTGGAAAGCCACTCGCCTTGACATCAAAGGAGGCGTCCGGCCCATTACCCCTGGCATCATCGAAATTGATGGGGCCTCAAAAGGGATGGGCATTCTCCATCATCTCGGCGAAGTGGACCCCTGGAAGATTCATCGAGGGATGAAGGTAAAAGCCGTATGGAAGCCGGCTGAAGAAAGGACAGGCGCGATCACGGACATCAAATATTTTAAACCAATAGATTGAGGCGCAAGGTTTGAGGCGCAAGGCCTAAGGCAAAAATTAAAGCCTTCAATCTCTAACCTCAAACCTCCAACCTTGAAGAACTTGTAAAAAGTCCGAAAGTTCCTTTTCCCGTCATTCCGGCGAAAGCCGTCCG
>JASEHN010000510.1 GCA_030018715.1 Thermodesulfobacteriota bacterium
GATGATCTCGTAAAAAGTCCGAAAGCCCCTTTCCCCGTCATTCCGGCGAAAGCCGGAATCCAGTTATTTCAAGGAGTTATCAAATCTCTGGACTCCGGTTTTCACCGGAGTGACGACTTTTTACGAGGCCATCAAAATTCCGGTTTTTTCTTTTTAACTTTATGTAAAAGATACTTACAAGATGCATGCCGGAAAAAATAAGGAATGTCTAATGAAAATAATTAGTAATTTTAGGATGTTCAATGAGTAGAAAGAAGAGAGGGGAAGTTTAAATAGTGAGACATGACTCAAAATGAGACAATCATTTTGGGAACATGTCTCACATTTTATTATTCACTGATAAGTTGATATAGGTGTATTTTTCGGTGAACCGTTCGCCGACTAATGCCAAGCATACGAGCGGCCTTAGTTTTGTTCCACCGAGCCTTGTTTAAAGCATTTAGGATCTCATGAATTGGCTTCGGTTCCTTGCTGTGGGTTTTTGGGATATTGATCTTCTCAGTCCCCTTATAATCCCTGATTTCCGATGGTAAATGCTCAAATGTTATAATCCGCTCGCGGCAGAGGACAAAAGCATGTTCCATCACATGCTCTAACTCCCTTACATTTCCCGGCCAGGGATAATCCATAAATTTACTCAGCACTTCACTGGATATGCCTGCAATATTTTTTTTGAATCTATCATTAAAGGAACGACAAAAATGATCGACCAGCAACGGCAAATCCTCCAGCCTATCGCGAAGAGGCGGCAGGGCAACCTCCACTACCTTGAGGCGGTAATAAAGATCCTCCCGAAATTCACCCCTCCTCACTTTCTCTTTCAGGTTTTTGTTCGTACAGGCAATGACCCGTACGTCCACTTTCTGAGGGATCGATTCTCCAACCCGCTCAAATACCTTATCCTGCAGCACTCTGAGAAGTTTCAACTGGATCAGGGGGGAAATATCACCAATTTCGTCCAACAAGATCGTCCCGCCGTTGGCCGCCTGAAAACGCCCCTTATTGTCCTTAATGGCCCCCGTAAAAGCCCCCTTGACGTGACCGAAAAGTTCGCTTTCCAGCAGACTTTCAGCCAAGGCCGAACAGTTCACTGTTACAAAAGGCTTAAAGGCCCGCTGTCCGCTATAATGAAGAGCCCGGGCCACAAGTTCCTTCCCCGTTCCGCTCTCCCCGGTAATCAAAACAGTGGTTTCCAGGTTGGCTAAGTCCTCTAAAAGCCTATAGATATCTTGCATTTTTTTGCTTCTGCCGATAATGTTTTGAAACTGGTGCCTCTCTCGCAACTCTCTTTCCAGGTCTCTAAGGAGGGTTATATCTCTGACGACCAGCACCGCTCCCATGAATTTGCCTTCCGGATCGAGAAGCGGAGAGCTGGTCACGCTGACTATCTGTTGATGGCGCTGTTGATGGCCGCATTCAATCCGATATTCCTTAATAGTAATTTTCTTTTCGAGAGTCTGCCTTAGAACCTCACAGCAGGATTTACTACATTGGTTCAGACATTTGACGAATATTTTGCCGGCTATTTCTTTTAGAGCGATCCCGCAAATATTTTCCGTCGATTTGTTTGCTTCAATGACCTTTAGCTCCGAGTCCACCGTTATAATGGCATCTTTTACACTTCTGAAGATGGCCTCCAAGCGGGTGCGATGTTCGGCCAATTCTTTTTCTGCTTCTTTGCGATCGGTAATATCCCGGCTTACAGTTCGAAACCCGGCAATTTTACCATCTGTATTTCGAATCAAGGACACGGAATCTTCGATCACTCTTCTGCTGCCGTCATCCTTTCTGATGATTTCGTAAATGATATTCTTACCGGGAATACCGGTTCTGAAAACTTTATTGTATGCTTCATAAACAATCTTCGCGGTCTCTTCATCTACATAGGATCGATAGTTCCTGCCTATACTTTCTTCATACGAAGCCCCCCAAATCCTGCAGCCGGCCTTGTTGGTAAACATTATATTTCCCTTAAGATCCACTTCTCCAACGCTGTCTTCAATTTCGTTGAGGATCGTCTGGTATTTTTCCAAGGACTCCTGCAGGGCTTTTTCCATCTCCTTAAACGGGGTAAGGTCCATTAGGTGGCCCACGTTTGCCGGTTTTCCCCGGTAGATCGTGGCGGTACCTCCCATACGCACCCAAATGATGACCCCGTCTTTTTTGAAAACGCGGAAATTATGCTGGCTTGGAAATACTTGGGTTGCTTCTCCCCGCATCCCGAGTGTGATCAGTCTTCGGTCATCGGGATGAATTAATTCCCGAAAGGATTTCCCGATCAACTCCTCGGGGCTTGCATAACCAAGAATATTAGATAGGCATGGGTTGACATAGCTGAACCGACCCCTTTGAATAACGTATAAGCCTACGAGTGATCTCTCAAAAATGGTTAGATAATCCTCCTGCGAACCCGCAGTAGTTGACTCAAGGCTTTTATCCTTTTGGGGTTCATTCTCTAAATCTTCCACTCTTTCCTGGAATTGCCTACTGTTTGGCTTTTTACGCATGATAGATACTCCCATTTTCAAGCCGTGCGCCGCCGGTCTCTAAGAATGGTTCATTTCCCGGAGGCAGCGCCTATATTTCTGAATGGTTCTGGTCGGGAGATTGATAAAATAAGAATTTTTTTACGGAGCCTGCCAGGAAGCGCCAGGGAGGATGTGCTGATCTGACCATTACAGATCTTCATGTTCCTTCTATTTTTGATCTTTCAACTCTTTTATCCCATAAAAATAAACTTGCACTTCCGGGAATAATCGGGATTATCTATGAATATTCGAAAATTCGAAGGGTGCCGGGATTAGCAAACCCGGGCAAAATTAATGCCCTCTGGTAGAAAACCATTCGACATCTTTGCCACCCGGAATTGGTAGGCTGAGGGTTGATGGGTGAGAACCGGGCACTGGCAAAGAAATCCGCTTGGATAGTATAAAGGGCGGCAAGGAATGTCAAGCCAATTTTGATGGCTTCGTAAAAAGTCCATCTGCGGCGTTGCGCTTCACCCCCGCCCTGTTAGATCAGAAACTCCGCATTGAAGGTATAGGGCGGGGATCTAATTTCCAAGAGGAAGATTCATCTTGGGGTTTATCTAACAGGGTGAAT
>JASEHN010000511.1 GCA_030018715.1 Thermodesulfobacteriota bacterium
GTTTTAAAAACTCTGTGATCTCTGTGCCCTCTGTGGCTAATTTATTGACTCTCAGTATTGGTGGATATTGCGGAAGACTTCAGCGGCGTGGAAAGAGCTGCGCACTAAGGGGGCGGAAAAGACCCCTTTGAATCCCATCTTTTCACCCTCCCAGCGCAGGTCTTCGAATTCTTCCGGCGGGATATATCGCACGACCGGGTGATGTCTGCCCGAAGGTTGCAGATACTGGCCCAGGGTCAGAAGATCACAGGAAATTTCTCTTAGGTCGCTCATGACCTTAAGAACTTCATTCCATTGCTCCCCCAATCCCAGCATCAGGCCTGATTTGGTAATTTTCTCCGGGTTGATCTCCTTTACCGTCCTTAAAAGACCTATGGACCGGTGGTAATCGGCTTGTGGCCGGACATCCCGGTATAAGCGGGAAACGGTTTCTACGTTGTGATTGATGATGTCAGGGTTGCTGTCGATGACCATGCGCAATGCTGCTAACGAACCCTGAAAGTCCGGGATCAGCACTTCTACGACACTATTAGGATTGTGTTGCTTTAAGGCCCTAACCGTTGTTGCGAAATGAAACGCGCCTCCATCCTCAAGATCATCCCGGGTAACGGAAGTGATTACCACATGGGTTAAACCTAATTCCGCCGCTGCTGCGGCGATCCTTTGAGGCTCTTGCGGATCAGGATCTGGGGGGTGCTCTTCTGCTGGGATAGCGCAAAAGGTGCAATTCCTCGTGCAGGTTTTTCCCAGGATTAAAAAAGTAGCGGTTCCCTGGCCGAAACATTCTCCCTGATTCGGGCAAAGAGCTCCCTGGCAGACCGTATTCAGGTTGTGCCGCCCGAGTAATTCGCGCATCTGCTGCAGAGCTTTTTGATCGGGGAGTTTTCGTCGCAGCCAAACAGGTTTCATAGATAGGGCTCCAGCATCTGCCGGGATTCTTCGTGGAGGGAAGATCCAAAGACCTCAGCGAATTCCTGAAAGATCAGCGATTCCATCTCCTCCATGGGAATCTCCCGTTTTAATATCCTGGCCATGGAAGTTACTCGGCGGCCCGTCCCGCAGGGGTTAATGAGGTTAAAGGCATCCAGGTCTGTGTTCACGTTCAGGGCCAGGCCGTGTTTGCTGATCCAGCGGGAAAGGTGCACTCCCAGCGAGGCGATTTTTTCCCCTCCCACCCAGACCCCTCTGAATTTTTCCAACCGTCCGGCAGAAATGCCGAAGCGGGCAAGAAGACGAAGGACTACTTCTTCCAGGCGCCATACATAATCCGGCACGCTCAGGCCGTAGAGGCGAAGGTTGAGAATAGGGTAAACCACCAATTGCCCCGGCCCATGATAGGTGACGTCGCCTCCCCGGTCCGTGAAGATAACCTTGATATTTTTATCCTGCAGGATAATTTGGGGGGCGAGGACATTTTGCACCTTCCCTGATTTTCCCATGGTTATGACCGGTGGATGCTGTAGGAGAAGCAAAACATCTCCGATCTTCTCTTCCTTCCGGGCCTCAGCGAGACGATTCTGCAGGCGGAGGGCATCTTCATATTCGATCATCCCCAGCCGAAAGGCTTGGCAGGGGCGGAGGTTATTTTCAACTACGGGCATATGTTAAAATTACCACCGCAGAGGAAGGAGGTCAAGATGGTTTAGGACTGACCCTCTTGGGGAAGAGGAAAAAGAATGTGTTGCGGATTCGGCATTCTGAATTCTGCGATCCGCAATTTAAAAGAGAAGAGGGTAGGGGTTTTCCAAGTTCTTCTTAACAACCTGAAGGAAGCGAACAGCCTGGGCACCCATGATGATGCGATGATCATAGGAGAGGCAAAGGTACATCATCGACCGGATGACGATTTGTCCCTCACGCACAACGGGGGTTTCCATCACTTTGCCCATCCAGAGGATGGCACTCTGGGGCTGGTGAATGATGGGCGTGGCTAAAAGCGCGCCGTACACACCAGCGTTGGTCAAGGTGATCGTTCCTCCCTGGATGTCCTGCAGAGAAAGTTTTCTTTCCCGGGCTCTATCCGATATCTGGATAACCTCGCGGCTAAGCTCAAGGATGCTTTTGTGGGCCACATCTTTTACTACGGGAACCAGCAGGGTTTCCCCGGTATCCACGGCCACTCCCACATTGATCGTTCGATGGAAGACCACTCCTTCACCCTGGAGGGAGGCGTTCAAAATGGGAAATTCCTTCACTCCTTCAGCCATGGCCCGCATAACAAAAGGTACGAAGGTCAGATTGACCTTGAACTCCTGCTGCAATTTTTCTTTCAGAGCATTCCGCAGCTTCACCAGTTCCGTCATGTCCACCTCGGCTATGGTGGTAACCCGGGCTGCCGTCCTTGCGCTCATTCCCATATGCTCGGCCATGGCCCGCAGCGGTCCGCTCAAGGGTTTGACCTCTTCGTCCGTAGAGACCGGCGAGGGCATGACTTCCTTTGCCGCTGGTTTTCCTTTTCTTTCTTCGAGGAAGTCGAATATTTCCTTCTTACCGATTTTCTTCCCCGGATATTTGGCAGCAATTTCCCGGATGTCCAACCCCTGTTCCTCGGCTATTTTAAGAGCCAGGGGCGAAACTTTTAGATCCCCACGTTCTTTCCTGGCCACAAACGGCTCCTGGGGTTCGTGGGGAGGCCCATATTGAGGTTCCTCAGCCGCAAAAAATCCCCCCACTCTTTCGCCAACCAATCCAATAAGCGCAATCGTCTGCCCCACCATCACTTTTGTGCCGGCGGGAGAAAAAATCTTCAGCAACGTTCCCGAGGCCTCCGCCGGAATTTCTACCGTGATTTTTTCGGTAATGATTGCCACCAAAAGGTCACCCTTTTCTACCGGATCTCCTTCTTTTTTTAGCCAGCGTTCGATCGTTCCTTCAGCTATGCTCAGGCCCAAGCCGGGCATTTGGACTTCGACAGCCATGACTATCTCCTTCGATCAAATTTATATTGGACACAGATAAATACGGATGAACACAGATTAAAAAAGGCTCCCTTAGCGCCTAAAGTTTATATTCTTTAATCTGCGCTAATCTGTGTAAATCTGCGTCCCAATAAATTATTCCATAATCTCCTTGGCCGCCTGTACGATTTTTTCCGCATTT
>JASEHN010000512.1 GCA_030018715.1 Thermodesulfobacteriota bacterium
TTCTTTCCCTGGCTTTTTTGAAGCAACGTCCGTTTAAATAGGTAGCGATAACCAAAACATCAAAAACCAGGACCTGACCCCGGGCATGACATTCAGTTCACGGGTTGAAGGGTTACTCGAAAGAATCGAACGAGCCATGGGCAAGTCGGCTATTCGGGGAAAAAATGATTCAATCAGACGAGGAAACAACTAATTTACCTGAAGAGATTGATGAATAGCTTTTCCTGCTGAGATCATGATAGGCCGAGGTCAATTGCACAATCAACTTGCTCTGGCCATAGAGGAAAATAGATTTAACAAGGGAAAATGAGATGAATGTATTCGATTTTAGAAACCGCCTGGTAGATGATTATGCCTCCTATATAAAGAGCTTCATCCAAATTCAGGATAAGCGTATCAACGATTATGTAGAAGAAAATCTGGAAAGCGGGCTCCTTTGGCCAGATCCCCTTATTCAATTAAACCCATCGTTCGAATCTGGCGATTGGATTGATGACTTTGTCAAAAAGGGAACTTTGCATGAAGTGTGTGGCCGTATTTTTCGCATAAAGCAGGAAGCACAGGGGGAAGGAAAACCTTTACGGCTGCATCGGCACCAAGCTGATGCTATAAACGCAGCTAAAACGGGGAATAATTATGTTCTAACGACTGGAACAGGGTCAGGCAAAAGTCTGGCCTATATCGTGCCAATTGTTGATCATGTTCTCCGTGGAGGATCAGGGAAAGGCATTCAGGCAATCATAATCTATCCCATGAATGCCTTATGCAACAGTCAATTTGGGGAACTGGAGAAATTCATCAAATATGGGTTTCCAAAAGGACAAGAGCCCGTAAGCTTTGCAAAATATACCGGACAAGAAGGGGAGGAGATAAGACAAGAAATTATTGCCAAACCCCCGGATATACTGCTTACAAATTACGTGATGATGGAGTTAATCCTTACCCGCCCTCATGAAAAGAATATCGTTCAGGCTGCACAAGGACTACGCTTTTTGGTCCTTGATGAGCTCCATACCTATAGGGGGCGACAAGGAGCGGATGTGGCTCTGCTGGTCCGCCGTTTACGGAACGCCTGCGATGCAAAAAATCTGCAATGTGTGGGAACTTCAGCCACCCTCGCCGGCCCGGGAGCGTATGACACCCAAAGAGAAGAAATAGCCCAGGTGGCAACTAAACTTTTTGGTGATGTTGTTAAGCCAGAGATGGTGATTGGAGAAACTCTCAAAAAAGCAACCCCGGAAGTTGATCTGAAGGATCCCACCTTCCTTAGGAAACTAAGAGAACGGGTTGCCGATACCAACTACATTCCCCCCATTGAATATCAAAATTTTATAAACGATCCCCTCTCTATTTGGATCGAAAATACTTTCGGTATCACAATTGAAAAACAATCGGGCCGGCTCATTCGGACAAAACCCAAGAGCATCACCGGCCCTGATGGAGCCGCAAAGGAATTAAATAAACTCATTGGAATTACAGAAGAACGCTGCGCTCAAGCCATCCAGGGAGGCCTCCTTGCCGGCTACCCCTGTACCGATCCAGATACCGGCTTCCCGGTTTTTGCCTTCCGCTTACATCAATTTATAAGCCGCGGGGATAATGTTTTTGCCTCACTCGAACCAGAGGAGTCTCGCTTTATTACTGTCTATGGGCAGCAATTTGTACCGGGTGATCGAACGCGGGTTCTGCTCCCGGTTGTCTTCTGCCGGGAATGCGGCCAAGAATACTATTCTGTTCGAGTCGAGAAGGACCCTGAAACCAAAAGAAGAAAATATACCCCCAGAGATTTATCCGATCGTTACCAGAGCGACGAAAGTGAGGCAGGTTTTCTCTATAACAATTCAAATAATCCTTGGCCCGAACAGGAGGAGGAAATTCTGGGCCGTCTTCCCGTCGATTGGCTTGATGAGAATCGCGGAGTCCTTAGGTGCCGACGAAATAGATTACCTGACCTGCCGCAAAAGGTATCTATTGGTACTGACGGAGCAGAAACATCAGCAGGAGACTCTTACCATTACATCAAGGCGCCTTTTAGGTTCTGCCTTAACTGTGGGGTATCTTATGGTGCGCGTCAATTATCTGATATCGGAAAGATGACCTCCCTTGGAACCGAGGGGAGAAGTACGGCTACTACGATCCTTAGCCTCTCAGCCATACGACATCTGAAAAAGGAGCCGACCCTTCCGGAAAAATCAAGGAAGCTCCTAAGCTTTACTGACAACCGTCAGGATGCTTCCCTCCAAGCTGGTCATTTTAATGATTTTATCGAGATCGGGCTTCTTCGGGCGGCTCTCTTCAAAGCTGCAAAAGATGCCGGACCAGAGGGCCTGAGCCATGATGAGCTGACCGACAAAGTCTTTTCTGCTCTAAATTTGCCCATTAATTTATACGCCGTAGACCCAGAGGTAAGATTCCTTGCTTTGGAGGAAACTAAGAAAGCCCTTAAAAACGTAATCGGTTACCGTCTCTATTACGACTTAAGGCGGGGTTGGAGGGTTATTTCACCAAACCTTGAACAGTGCGGTTTGCTCGCGATCGGTTATCCTTCCCTGCGCGAACTTTGTGGGGCAGAGGATGAGTGGAAAGGTTCTTATCCTGCATTGGTCCTATCTAAGCCTGAAATCCGGTTCGTTGTTTCTAAAACCCTATTGGACCTCATGCGGAGAGAGCTATGTATTAAGGTGGATTACCTGGATTCGCAGTTCCAGGAAAGGATCAGACAACAAAGCAGTCAAAGGTTGATCCTGCCTTGGGCCCTGGACGAAAATGAAAGACTGGTCTCAGCTCCGGTCCTCATGCCAAGGTCCAGTAGACCTGGTGACTATGAAGGGAATTATTTCTTATCCCCTCGTGGCTTATTCAGCCAGTATCTGCGCCGTCATTCAACTTTCCCAGATCATAAAGAACCTTTAAACTTTGAAGCTACCGGTCTAATAATTCTTCAATTGCTCAAGGTTTTAAAGGTCGCCGGCCTCGTGGAGGAAGTCCGTCCGCCTGAAAACAAGGATGAAGTTCCCGGGTACCAACTTCCAGGGGGTGCTATCCGCTGGGTTGCGGGAGATGGAACAAAGCCATTTCATGATATTCTGCGGGTCCC
>JASEHN010000020.1:0-11720 GCA_030018715.1 Thermodesulfobacteriota bacterium
GGTCCCGCCCCGGCGGGATTGGCATCATGAGGCGCTCGGTTTTCCATGGATTGGGCGGGAAAGAGCCCCCGCCTCAATGCGCGGAAACCCAGAAATCCTTTCCTTCAAGGTTTTCTCCCGGCCGATGCTGCCAGCGCTCAGCCCCCTGGCCCCCGAGCCACGATATAAACTGTGTTTAACAACAACAGGAGTCAAGTGGAAAAGCCCATTTTTGAATTCCACTTCCTGCATTTTGTCCTTTCAATTTCCCAGCCTCATGATCCAAGCGTAATAGTAGACAAAAGGTCCGGCAAAAAGAACGCTGTCAATGCGATCCAGAAGACCGCCATGACCGGGAATGAGGGTTCCCGAATCCTTAACCTGGGCGTTGCGTTTCAGCAGCGATTCACATAGGTCTCCTATTTGTCCGATAATCCCCACTCCTGCCGCCAGCGCCAGAGCATGGGCAATGGAGAGCTGGGGGAAGAAAAAATATTTAAAAAACAGAGCTCCGGCAAGAGAACCGCCGACAGCTCCCAGGCCGCCCTCTACGGTTTTGCCCGGGCTGATTTCCGGAGCCAATTTTTTACGGCCCAAGGTTTGGCCCACGTAAAAGGCTGTCGTATCCCCGAAGTATACCATGACCAGGGTGAAAAGGATTAAGACCTGCCCGCCCGCTAATTTGTGCATCAGAATGAAATGGGCCAGGAGAAAGGGCAGGTAAAGAAGGCCCAGAAGATGCCTGCTCACCTGATCCATCCGCAAGGAAAAATCTTTTCGCTCAAAGAGCGCCAGGGTGAACACGAGGAGCAGAACAATAACCATCGCGCCGGTGAAAAAGCGGAGGTCGGCGCTATAAAGGGCAATCGGGATGAGGATCCCGGAGAGAAGGCCGATCGTTTTATGCTTCTTAGAAATCCCCGGCAGGGAGAGGGAGTAATATTCCCTAAGGCCTAAGAGAGTCAGAAAAAGGATGAGCAGAAGGAAAAGCCAGGGGGGGGCGTAAAGGATAAACAGAATCAAGCACGGGGCCATGATCAGGCCGGAGAGCCAGCGCGTAAGGTGCATGGAATCACCCGTCCCCTGTTTTGACCTGTTCGCTGGTCAGGCCAAACCTGCGCTCCCGATCCTGGTAGCTCAGTAAGGCCTGGATGAGATCTTCCTTGCCAAAATCCGGCCAGAGCGTGGGGGTCACATAAATTTCCGTGTAGGCCAGCTGCCAGAGGAAAAAGTTGCTGATGCGAACCTCTCCACTGGTGCGGATGAGCAAGTCAGGGTCAGGGAGGTTGGCTGTCCAGAGGTACATTGAGAAAAGCCTTTCGTTGATATCCTCAGGAGTTAAGTTGCCATCCCGGCAGTTGGCCATGATCCGGCGAATGGCCTGAATGATATCATCCCGTCCTCCATAGCTCAAAGCTAAGGTCAGGGTCATTCCGGTGGCCGGGGCCGTCTGCTTAACCGTTTCGCTTAAGGTGCTGAACACTTCTTTAGGCAGACGGGATAAGTCGCCTATGGCCTGGAGGCGGATGTCTTTATCCAGCATTTCCCGGAATTCCGCGATCAAGTACTCCCGGAGAAGGGCCATGAGCGCTTCCACCTCCCCGCGCGGCCGGCTCCAGTTTTCCGACGAGAAAGCAAATAGGGTCAGGTAGGAAATGCCTATTTCACGGCAGGCCCGAACGACGGTCCGGACGGAATCGGCTCCCTTTTGATGGCCGGCAATCCGGTCTAAAGATCGTTTTTCAGCCCAGCGCCCGTTGCCATCCATAATGATGGCCAGGTGGCGGGGAAGTTTTTCTTTCTCTAAGCGGTGCATAACTATCCTGAGCTACTGGAATTTTTTCGGATCACGGCGAACTTCTACGGCCTGGGAAATCATGCGGGGGATCTGGGGGAAGGGCGTAGAGCTTCAGACCTCCAGGATCTCTTTTTCCTTGGCTTTGACAACCTCTTCGGTTTTCTCGATCGATTTATCCATAAGTTTCTGGACTTCCTCTTGATATTTAAACTGATCGTCCTCGGAGAGCGCTTTGTCCTTTTTGGCCGTTTTCAGTTGTTCGTTTGCCTCCCGGCGTATATTGCGCATGGCCACCTTGCATTCTTCTTCCATGCGCTTTATGACTTTGACAAGTTCTTTGCGTCGTTCTTCCGTAAGGGGGGGGATGTTAATGCGCACGGTTTTTCCATCACTCAAGGGTGTGAGACCCAGGTCCGATTTTTGGATGGCTTTATCAATTTCTCCGATGATCTTTGAGTCCCAGGGCTGGATGGAAATCGTCCGGCTTTCCAGGACCGACAGGGAAGCTACCTGAGCAAGGGGCGTAGGAACTCCGTAATAATTGACCCGGACGCCATCAAGAAGGTTGAGGGCGGCCCGGCCGGTGCGCACACGGCCCATATCTTTGCGCAGAGCTTCAATGGATTTATCCATTTTTGATTTCACTTCCCCAACAAAAACTTCTTTTTTAAACATGCTTTACCCCTCAATAACTGTGCCGATCTTCTGACCCAGGACGACTCTCTTTATATTTCCTTTGCGATTCAGGTTGAATACAATAACCGGAAGATGATTATCCATGCAAAGAGATATGGCCGTAGCATCCATTATCTTGAGGCCCCGGTTCAAAACTTCGATGTAAGAAAGATATTTAAATTTTTTGGCCTTTTTATTAATTAGGGGATCTGTATCATAAACCCCGTCAACTTTGGTGGCCTTGAGAATTACCTGAGCCTTAACTTCCATGGCGCGCAGGGCAGCAGCGGTGTCAGTAGTAAAATATGGGTTTCCCGTGCCTCCGGCAAAGATTACCACCCGTCCTTTTTCCAGGTGGCGCACCGCCCTCCGGCGGATGTAAGGTTCGGCGATCTGGTGCATATCAATGGCCGACAATACCCGGGTAAAAATACCTATCTTTTCCAGGGCATCCTGCAGGGCCAGGCTATTGATCACGGTGGCCAGCATGCCCATGTGATCAGCCGATGTCCGGTCCATCCCCTGGGTGCTGGCAGCCACCCCGCGGTATATGTTCCCGCCGCCGATGACAATGGCCACTTCCACGCCCAGCCTTTTCAAGTCTTTCACTTCCTCCGCCACCCTCTGGACCACGGCCGGGCTGATTCCATACTCCTGCTCCCCGACCAGGGCTTCTCCGCTGAGCTTGAGGATGATGCGCTGAAAAACAGGCTTGGGCGAGGGTTTCACTCTTTGGCTAACCCCTCGGCGACCTGGAAACGGCTGAAGCGGCGGATTTCCACTTTCTCTCCTAACTTGCCGATCAATCCGTTCAGGAGGTCCTGCACGGAAAGGTCAGGGTCTTTGACAAAAGGCTGTTCTAAGAGGCAGACCTCGGTGTAAAATTTTTCCAATTTGCCGTCAATAATTTTATCGATGATTTTTTCGGGCTTGCCTGCCTCCCGGGCCTGAACCCGGTAGATTTCCCGTTCGCGATCCAGGGTTTCCGGCGGCACATTTTCCCGGCAAAGGGAAAGCGGATTGCTGGCGGCGATGTGCATGGCAATGTCTTTGGCAAAAATCTGAAAATCGTCCGTCTTGGCTACGAAGTCCGTTTCGCAATTAACTTCCACCATCACCCCGATTTTTCCCCCGGCGTGTACGTAGGAACCGATTCGTCCTTCCGAAGCGATTCTTCCGGCTCGTTTGGCGGCAGTGGCCAGGCCTTTTTGCCTGAGGTAGTCCACCGCTTTCTCAAAATCTCCTCCGCTTTCGACCAGGGCTTTTTTACAATCCATCATTCCGGCGCTGGTCTTTTCGCGCAGGTCTTTAACCATACTGGCGGATACTTCCACGAAATATTCCCTCCTATTCTTCGTCTTCTCTTTCCAATTCCTCTTCTTTGATTTCCGCCTGGGCCGGCTTAGCAGCGACGCCCGGTTTCTGCGGAGCGGCTCCTTCAAGGGCAGCGGTGGGCTCTTCGGACGCAGACAATTTCGTTTCCAAGAGATGCTTCCCTTCCAGACAGGCATCGGCGATTTTAGCAGAGATAAGACGGATGGCCCGGATGGCATCGTCGTTTCCAGGGATGATGTAATCAACTTCATCGGGATCGCAATTCGTGTCCACGATGGCCACGATGGGGATGCCTAACTTTTTGGCTTCATGGACGGCGATGCGCTCTTTGCGCGGATCGACGATGAAAATTCCCTGGGGATGGCGGTTCATGTTTTTGATTCCCCCCAGTGTCCTCTCTATTTTGGCCCTTTCTTTTTCGAGATGCAGGACTTCCTTCTTGGGGAGGGCTTCAAAGGTGCCGTCCTCCTTCATGGTCTCCAATTTTTTCAGGCGCTCCACGTTTTTCTTAATGGTGCGGAAATTGGTCATGGTGCCACCGAGCCAGCGCTGATTCACAAAAAACATGCCGGCGCGCTGGGCTTCCTCGGCGATGGAATCCTGGGCCTGTTTTTTGGTCCCCACGAAGAGGATGTTTCCCCCCGAGGTCACCGTATCCACGACAAACTTGTAAGCCTCCTTGAACAGCCGGACGGTCTTCTGTAAGTCGATAATATAGATCCCGTTCCGTGATCCAAAGATGTAGTCTTTCATCTTGGGGTTCCAGCGTTTGGTCTGGTGGCCAAAATGGACCCCCGCTTCCAGCAATTGTTTCATGGTGATAGTTGACATAAAATTTCCTCCTGGGTTTGATCCTCCGCTTTCCTGATCCCGGCTTGCCATCCGCGCCATGCGGACACCCTTGGAGCCGACGGGAAAGCGTGTGTTTTTAATTTTTTATTATAACATTTTAAACCTTTGTTTCAAGCAAAATCTCATTAAAAAAGGGGTCAAGGATTCGGAGCTTTGCCCCTTGAACCTTTCCATTTCAGCTCCGGTAGGAAGCGTTGATTTTAACGTAATCGCAAGAAAAATCCGTTGTAAAAATGGAAGTCTTCTGCTTGCCTCGGTTAAGGTTGATACGAACAGTGTATTCTCTCTTTTTCATCACCGAGGTTGCTTGTTGTTCCATTATGGATCCCGTACCTTGTCCGCGGCGGACGATGGCCACGTCGTCGAAATAGACATCGATTATTTCCGGATTGATAGGCGCACCGGAGTAACCTACGGCGCAAAGTATCCTTCCCCAGTTGGCGTCTTCCCCGAAAAAAGCCGTCTTGACCAGAGCGGAGGTGGCTACTGCCCGGGCAACCTGCTCTGCCTCGGAGGCAGTACGCGCCCTTTCCACGACAATCTCGACCAATTTCGT
The DNA here is from genome assembly GCA_030018715.1 of Thermodesulfobacteriota bacterium. Lineage (GTDB taxonomy): Bacteria > Desulfobacterota > SM23-61 > SM23-61 > SM23-61 > JAHJQK01. The sequence continues at coordinate 5,196 of JASEHN010000020.1, forward strand.
AGCGCCTTCTCCATCGCTGGCAATTTTTTGGGCCAAAGAGAATAATAATTCATGCAAAAGGCCGGAAAACTTCTTATAACCAGGGGTATCGGGGACAATCTCCCGGTTTCTGGCTTTCCCGTTGGCCAGGATCAGGAGCGTGTCGTTCGTGCTCATGTCCCCGTCCACGGTTACCCGGTTGAAAGATTCCCGGACGCCCTCTTTTAACGATTGACGCAACGCCTTAGGAGAAATGAAGGCGTCGGTGAGAACGAAGGAAAGGAGGGTAGCCATCTTCGGGCTGATCATACCTGCCCCTTTGGCGATTCCCGCCAGCGTGATTTCCTGCCCGTTTACCTGTTTTCTGGTGATCGCCCCTTTGGGAAAGGTATCCGTAGTGACAATGGCCCGGGCAGCATCCCCAAGGCCATCCGGCGAAAGGGAGGCCAAGAGGAGGGGAAGATTATTTTCTATTAAATTCATGGGCAGGGGTTTTCCGATTACTCCGGTTGAGGCCAGAAGGACACTTTCCTGGTCAATATTCAGGGACGAGGCGATCAACCGGGAAAGGCGTCGGCCATCTACCAGGCCCTTTTTTCCTGTACAGGCATTAGCCGACCCGGAATTGATAAGTATGGCCCGGGCACGCCCTGACTTTATCCGCTCCATGGATATAAGAACAGGTGCGGCCTTTACCCGGTTGGTGGTGAAAACCCCGGCAGCCAGCGAAGGAACTTCTGAATATATAAGGGCCAGGTCCTTTTCCTGGTTTTTTTTGATACCCGCTGATATACCAGAGGCCAGGAAGCCGGGAACCTTGAAATCAGGAGGAGTGTGTTCGTTCATAAAAACCTCGCTAATTATTTATCTCCCATGGCATTTTTTGTACTTTTTTCCGCTACCGCAAGGGCATGGTTCATTCCGGCCGACTTTTTTGCTCTCGCGCTTTGTGGGCTTGTGCTTTTCCTCGACCTCTTCTCCATGAGTGAGGACGAGGGGTTGCTGACGAACTTCCTCAAATCGGGCCACTTCCTGGGGACGGGCGATCTGCACCCGGAAGAGTTTTTGGATCGTCTCCTCCTTGATGCGCTGCATCAGATCCGTAAACATCCCGTACCCTTCTTTCTGGTATTCCTGGAGGGGGTTGCGCTGCCCGTAACCCCTGAGGCCAATGCCTTCTTTCAGGTGGTCCATGGACAAAAGGTGTTCTTTCCAGAGGGTATCGATGGACTGGAGATAAAGCGCCTTCTCCAGAAGGCGCATGGACTCAGCGCCAAATTCGGCCTCCCTTCTGCGGTAAATTTCCATGGTCAGGTCGGTGACCTTGTCCATAAGTTTTTCCCGGGTCATGTCCCTTATGGCTTCAGGGCGGATGTCCAGGCCGAAGGAAAATAAGCGGATCAGGGATTCATTCAAACGGCGATAATCCCATTCCTCAGGGTAGGTTTTTTCATCGGCGATGGGATCAACGACCCCCTCGGCAAGCTCGGCGATGATCTCCGGGATTTCTTCAATTACTCCTTCCTGGGCCAGAACCTTTTTGCGCTGAGCGTAAATCACCTCCCTTTGTTTGTTCATAACGTTGTCGTATTCCAGGAGGTGTTTGCGGATGTCGAAGTTATGGGCTTCCACCCGTTTCTGGGCATTTTCGATGGCCCGGCTGATCAGGGAATGCTCGATGGGCTGGCCTTCTTCCATTCCCAGCCGGCTCATGACCCCGGAGATGCGCTGGGAGCCAAAGATGCGCAGCAGGTCATCTTCCAGGGAGAGGTAGAACCTGGAAGTTCCCGGGTCTCCCTGGCGGCCGGAGCGGCCGCGGAGCTGGTTATCAATACGCCGGGATTCATGGCGTTCAGTGCCCAGGACGTGCAACCCGTCGGCCTCGATTACTTTTTTATATTCCTTAGAGGTTATGGAGCGCATTTCCTCTAATATTTTGCGGAAACCTTCCGGGTCGGCAGAGGGATCCACCTTGCGCCGCATGGCTTCTTCGCGCGCCAGCATTTCCGGGTTCCCTCCGAGCATGATGTCCGTGCCCCGGCCGGCCATGTTGGTGGAGATGGTCAGCGACCCGAACCGGCCTGCCTGAGCTATGATTTTGGCTTCCATCTCGTGGTACTTGGCATTCAGGACCTGATGGGGAAGCTTTTCCTGCTTGAACATCTGGGAGAGTTTTTCGGAGTTTTCGATGGAAATCGTCCCCACCAGAACAGGCTGGCCCCGGCGGTGGCATTCTTTCACTTCTTCCACGACCGCTTTGTATTTCTCTCTCTGGGTGCGGTAGATGGAGTCTGGAAAATCCTGGCGGATCATGGGCATGTTGGTGGGGATGACCATTACGTCCAGGTTATAGATTTTCTTGAATTCCGCTGCCTCAGTGTCGGCAGTACCGGTCATACCGGCCAGTTTTTTATACATGCGGAAGTAATTCTGGAAAGTGATGGTGGCTAAGGTCTGATTCTCTTCAGCGACCTTAACTCCTTCCTTGGCTTCGATCGACTGGTGTAAGCCATCGCTCCAGCGGCGTCCGGGCATCATCCGGCCGGTGAACTCGTCGACGATAATCACCTGGCCGTCCTTGATGACGTAATTGACGTCTTTCTGGAAAAGCCAGTAGGCTTTGACGAGCTGGTGAATGGTGTGGATACGTTCCGAAGTCTCTCTGTACTTAGTCTCCAGGGCCTGCCGCGCTTCCATCCTTTCAGCAGGGGGAAGCTGTTCATTGCTGTCGATGGCCTGGTATCCATCATCCAATGAAGGAACGACAAAAGCATCGGCCCGACCCTTGGAGAGAAGTTCCAGGCCCTTCTCACTCAGTTCAACGGCATTTGAACGTTCATCGATGGCGCAGAAGAGATGGCCATCGTGCTGGGAGAGGATTTTTTGGCCGGAAAGGTAGGATTCCATCCGGTCTATGCGGCTCTTCAAGGCAGGCTTTTCCGCTATAAGATCCAGGAATTGAGGGTTTTTCGGGTCGCCGCGCTTAACCAGCAAAAGTTTTTCTATGGCGGTCTCGCTTTCCGGGTCTTCTTCGAGGAGCTTTAGGGCTTCAGCGAGGATGGTCTGAACCATGCGGCTTTGGTTCTGGCGCAGGCGGATGACCAGCGGCTTTAGTTCTTCGTAATACCCTTGCTCTATATGCTCGACCGGCCCGGAGATGATCAGGGGAGTCCGGGCTTCATCGATCAGAATGGAATCGACCTCGTCCACGATGGCGTAATGTAGCTCCCGCTGGACCATGTCTTCGATACGGAACTTCATGTTATCGCGGAGGTAATCGAAACCGAACTCGTTGTTCGTGCCGTAAGTAATGTCGCAGCGGTAAGCCTGCTGGCGTTCGGCATCGTCTAACTCATGGACGATGACACCTACCGATAGGCGAAGGAAGTTGTAAATGGCGCCCATCCAGACGGCATCGCGCTTGGCCAGGTAGTCATTCACCGTAACCACGTGGACGCCATTTCCGGTAAGGGCGTTTAAGTAAACGGGCAGGGTAGCGGCCAGGGTTTTCCCTTCGCCGGTCTTCATCTCGGCGATTTTCCCTTCGTGGAGGACGATGCCCCCCACCAGTTGGACGTCGAAATGACGCTGGCCCAAGGTGCGGCGAGCAGCCTCCCGGACCACGGCGAAGGCTTCGGCCAGCAAGTCGTCAAGGGTTTCCCCCCGGGACAGACGCTCGCGAAATTCCCCGGTCTTGGCCTGAAGCTGGCTGTCGCTCAAGTTGGCAACTGCTGGCTCCAGATCGTTAATGGCCTTGACCAAGGGCTTAAGGCGGTTGATCTCTCTCTCATTCTTGCTGCCGAATATTTTTTGCAGGGCGTTGAGGAGCATTCTTTTATTTTTTCACCACTCGGGGATCTCCGCGGTTAAATTGGCCAGGAAATTAAAGAAAAACCCCGATAAAGCATTATTTATCGGGGCCGAATCTTCAAACCCGATTTAAATTTAACATATTTTGATTAACAAGGGAAGAGGAAATTATGATGATTGATTGAGATAACGAGCGGGGTTGACCGGATTCCCGTTGAAGCGCACTTCGTAGTGGAGGTGGGGTCCGGTGCTTTTGCCTGATGTGCCGACGGTTCCGATGGTTTGTCCTCTTTTAACTTTATCACCGGTTTGGACAAAAAGATCTTTAAGGTGGCCGAACATGGTGGAGTACCCGTGGCCATGATCAAGGCAGATCAATCGCCCGTATTCCGCCTCACGCCCGGCAAAACTGACCAGCCCGTCAGCGGGAGCGACAACAGGTGTTCCCGAAGGGGCAGGGATATCTATTCCCATATGGGGGCGGGTTCCCCCCGAAGAAGAAGAAAGACGAGTATCCCCAAACCCCGAGGAAATCCGCCCTATTACCGGCCAAAGAGAAGGAGTGGCCAGGAGGATCGATTTTTGGGCCTGAAGGAACTCCTTAAGTTCCTTAAAATTTTGTTCCCTCTGGGAAAATTCTTTGTGCAACTCCAAAAGGTCCTGGTGCATCCGGCTGACCAATCTGTTTCTTTCTTTATCGAGAACGGAGACCTCTTCCTCCCGGAAAGACAGGTTCTCCTTAAATTCAACTTCTTCTTTTTTTACCAAGGAAGTCTTTTTCTTGGTTGCCTTAGGGGGGGTTTTTATATTTTTTTTCAGTTCGCTTACTTCTTTCAGGTCTTTGGCAACCTGTTTTTCCATTTCTTTGAGCTTATCCAGTTGCTTTTCCAAGAGAGTGATTTTTTCCATAAAAGAGCGAATTTCTTCCTGCTGGGAATTGGTTTCGGCCCGCAGGGCATGTAGTTCTGACACCTTCTTCTGAAAAGTAATGTAGTTATAGACCATGAAAGCGGAAACCACGATGAGAATGCCCAAAACCGCGGCCCCGATTTTAAGAGTCAAAGGGGAAAGAATAAATTTTTTGACTTTAGCTGCTTGTTGGGAAATGATCAGGATTGTATAATCCTTTTTGGCCAACCTGCACTCCCTGAAAAATATAATCCACTGCACCCGAAATTTTCGGGGTTAAGCTTCAATTTTTTGACGATCTGGATGAATGCTTAAGGTGTTGCCTTTGAATTGTATCCATTTATCACACGGGCGCATTTTTTGTCAACACTTTTTTCTTTAATATTTAAAAGGTATTTGAAATTATTAACTATTTTTAATTAAAGGGGTATCCTCTAAACTTCCAGGAGCACGGCCACTTCGTCGCATTCGGGAAATTTCACGCACTTAATACAGTCGGCCCAAATTTTATGGGGCAAAGCGCTTTTATCGACGACTATAAAACCAAACTTACAGAAGAAGTCAGGTTTATAGGTCAGGGCGAATATGCGGTAAATCCCCAGGCTGATGGCTTCAGAAAGGCAGGCCTCTATAAGCTTTGTCCCGATGCCCCGCCGGTTATATTCCTCCCTAACGACCAGTGAACGTATTTCGGCCAGGTCTTCCCAGCAGATGTGCATGGCGCAGGTTCCTATGATCTGCTCCCGGTTTTCCTCCTGGTAAATATAATAGTCCCGCAGGTTGTCGTAGAGCTCACTCAAAGAACGGGAGAGCATCTCCCCTTTTTTGGCCGAGATCTCGATCAGCTTCTGGATTTCCCTTACGTCGGATATTTTGGCTTTGTGAATAGGCATATTGACAAATACCGTAAGGCGTTAGGAGCGAGGGCGCAAGGGGTATGTTTTTGTCGCTTTTACGCTTTGCGCCCTCGGGCCTTACGGTTTTTCCCCCTTATGAGCATTTTTCAGCATTTCCCGGGCGTGGTCAAGGGTTTTTTCCGTAATCTTAACCCCTCCAAGCATACGGGCGATTTCTTCTTCGCGTTCCTTTCCTTGAAGATGGCGCACTTCCACTAACGTCCTTCCGCCGTGGATTCTTTTGGATACTTTGTAGTGAGCATTGGCAAAAGAGGCAATTTGGGCCAGGTGAGTAATACAAAAAACCTGGTGCTGCCGGGAAATTTCTTTGAGCTTTCGTCCGACCACTTCGGCAATCCCCCCCCCGATGCCGGCATCCACTTCGTCAAAGACCAGAGTTTTTACTAAAGTCTCCTCGGCAAAGATGCGTTTCAAGGCCAGCATAATCCGGGATAGCTCTCCTCCGGAGGCAATCCTGGCCAGAGCTCTCAGCTCTTCTCCCGGATTTGGCGATATAAGAAACCGTACCAGGTCCATTCCGTTATGGTAAAGCCGCGGGTTACGATCCTGGCCCTGCCCTGTTTCCCCTGATAGGTCCGCCTCCACCTCGATCCCGAAGCGCACTTTTTTCATGCCCAGGGTGGATAATTCGGCCTCCACTTTGCCGCTTAGCTCGCCGGCAACCTTCTTTCTATGGGCAGATAATTCTCTGGCAGAAGATAAAGCCCTGACATAAAGATCGGCGGCGGTTTTCGTAAGCTCCGCAATTTTTTCCCCCAGGTCTTCCAGGTTTTTCCGTTCCAGATCGATCTTTTCTTTGTAAGCCAGAACATCGGCCAGGAGGGGCCCATACTTTTTTTTGAGTTTGGTGACCTCATCCAGGCGAGACACAATGATTTCCAGACGGCCGGGATCGAAATGGATCTTTTCC
>JASEHN010000020.1:11730-15723 GCA_030018715.1 Thermodesulfobacteriota bacterium
CCGGTAAGCGCGCAGGGAAGAAGCCAGGTCTTCAGCTTGAAAAAGGGCGGATTCGACTGAGGGAATTAGTGGGCCCAAGGAAGAGTCTATCTTTACGCCTTCCCGCAGACGATGGAGGGTGGACTTCAGACGTTCGACCACGGAACCGCTTTCGCCGTAGATCAACTCGACGCCTTGATGGGCTATGGTGTAAAGCTTCTCCGCATGAATCAGGCGGGCGCGCTCGGAAATAAGCTCTTCCTCCTCGGTCGGTTGGCCAGGTTGGGGGGGCTTCAGGTTAGCCCGGGCGATTTCCCTGGATTGAAAGGCCAGAAGGTCCAGACGGTCGGATCGTTGCCTCTCTTTGGCGACCAAAGCCTCCAACTCTGAAGTGGCTTTAAGCCACTTTGCGTAAACCTCTTGATAGGCCTGGCGCAGGGAGAGGAGACCGCCGGAGCGATCCAGGATATCGATGTGCCGCTGGGGGTTGAGAAAGTGCTGATGTTCGTGTTGTCCGTAAATATTCAGGATCTCTTCGCTCAGCTCTTCGAGCATGTGCAGGGTGATAGAATTTCCGTTGAGGTAAGCGCGAGATTTTCCGGAGCGATTTATTACTCGTCTGACCAGCAGTCCCCCTGATGGGTCCAGATCAAAGCGGCTCAAGATTTTTTCGTTCTTTATTCCTTCAAGGTCGAAGAAGGCTTCTACCGCGGCCTCTTCCTGGCCGGTGCGGATCATCTCCGGGGAAGCGCGACTTCCCAGAAGAAGGTTTAGGGCATCGACCACGATGGATTTCCCGGCGCCGGTCTCCCCGGTGAGCACGTTGAAGCCGGATCCAAATTCGGCCTGCAGCTGGTCGATGATGGCGAAATTCCTGATGTTCAGCTCGGTCAGCATTTAAAGCTTTTTCGGGCCTTCCATCAACGCTCTCCCCACTTTAATTTTGTCCGGAGAATTTCGAAATAATCTTTAAAGGGGGATTTGACGAAAACCACATAATCCTTGGCCTTGGTGACGAGCACCTGATCGAAGGGATGGAGGGGATAACCTACTTGTCCATCGAGGGTCAGATGCACATCGCTTTCTTCGGACTCAAGGGTGAATTCCACCGTGGCCCGGTCGGAGATGAGCAGTGGCCGGTTGGTCAGGGTATGCGGGCAGATGGGCGTGATAAGAATTGAATCCATGGAGGGATATACGATAGGACCACCGGCTGCCAGGGAGTAAGCTGTGGAACCGGTTGGGGTAGAAATGATCACCCCATCTCCCCTGTAGGTGGTGACGTAGGCACCATCGATACAATTGCGCAGGTTGATGATCCGGGCCAGGACGCCCTTGGTGATGACTACATCGTTGAGAACCGGATAGGTGTTAACCCGTTCTCCCCGCCTGAGGACGGTAGCACAGAGTTTCATGCGTCTCTCTGTTTCCATCTTTCCCGCGAGGATTTGTCCCAGAACAGGATAGAGCTCCTCGAGGGTAATTTCGGTCAAAAAGCCCAGGCCGCCTAAATTCACTCCCAGAATAGGGACATTGTTTCCTTCCATGGCCCGCACGGCGCTAAGCAGGGTGCCGTCTCCCCCAAGAACGATGAGCAGGTCAACCAACCGGCTGATTTCCGAACGGTGGCAGGAAAGAGAATGCTTGACCGTCTGTGCGATTGCTTCATCCAGGCAAACCTGGATATTTCGCTGGCCCAGCCAGCCAACAAGTTCGCTGGCCAAAGCGATGGCGTCCGGTTTATTTGGCTTAACAACGATCCCTATACGATTCAACATTTGGTACTCCGGAAATAAAAAAAGGGTCAAGGGTTAAAGGATTTAGGATTTTTACCACAAAAGAGAAGGGCTGTCCATAAAGAATTCAGGAGCAGGTAATTTAGAGCGGAAGAAAAAGGAATCAGCAAACAACAAAGCGCAGAAGCCCCCGCCCAGCGAAGAAGAAACTAACGCCTCATTTTGGCAGGCAGGGTGCCCTTCCGCCTGGGCAGGGGATGAGTGGAAAATCTGGGGAAGTAGCGAATTTGAATTGAAAGGGCATCTGTTCTATGGTAGTGTTGAGTGCGCATTTAAGGAGGGTTTTTTCGCCCATGGAGCTTTTCAGGGCCGCGGAAAAGAAAAAAAAAGAAGAACAACATACTTTCATCCCCCTGGCAGGCCGAATTCGCCCCGAACGCCTGGAGGATTTCGTCGGCCAGGAACACCTGCTGGGACCAGGCCGCTTTCTACGCTCCCTGATTGAGAAAGACCAGTTGCAATCGCTGATTTTCTGGGGTCCCCCGGGTACAGGGAAGACGACTATGGCCCATATCATCGCCGGCTCAACCCGATCTCATTTTTTGGCTTTCTCTGCGGTATTATCCGGGGTAAAGGAGATTCGCCAGGTAATCAGTGAAGCGGAGGAGATGAAATATCAGGGGCGGCGCACGATCCTTTTTGTAGATGAAATCCATCGCTTCAACAAAGCCCAGCAGGATGGTTTTTTGCCCCATGTGGAACGGGGGACCATTATTCTGATCGGCGCAACCACGGAGAATCCTTCTTTCGAAGTGAACTCCGCGCTCCTCTCCCGCTGTCAAGTCCTCACTTTGAGGGCATTGACCGCGGAAGAAATTAGTCTTATTTTAATGCGGGCGCTAAAAGACGAGCAGAGAGGCCTGGGAGGATTAAAGGCGCAATTGACCCCCGAGGCCTTGAAGCACTTAAGTGAAATGGCCCATGGAGATGGCCGGGTGGCCTTGAATGCCCTGGAGGTGGCTGTCTTGACCACGCCGCCAAACCATGACGGCCAGAGGGTCATCTCCCTGCCCATCGCCGAAGAGGCCATGCAGCGCAAAGCGTTGCTCTATGACCAGGAGGGCGAGGAGCACTACAATGTCATATCGGCATTCCACAAAAGTCTTCGGGGAAGCGATCCGGATGCCTCTCTTTACTGGCTGGCCAGAATGATCGAGGCAGGGGAAGATCCTCTATACATCGCTCGCCGCATGGTGCGCTTTGCCTCCGAAGACATAGGCTTGGCCGACCCGCAAGCCTTGAACGTGGCCCTTTCATCCATGCAGGCCTTTCATTTCATCGGCCTGCCCGAGGGAGAGTTGGCCCTGGCTGAAGCCGCGGTTTATCTGGCAACGGCGCCGAAGAGCAACGCCCTCTACTTGGCTTACGGGAAAGCCCGCGCGGATGTAAAGGCAAGGGGAGCACTTCCTGTTCCTTTACACATCCGCAACGCACCCACAAAACTGATGGAAGATCTGGGCTATGGTAAAGACTACAAGTATGCCCACGATTTTCCAGAAGGGATCGTCGAGCAAAGTTACCTCCCCGCAGAACTTGGGCCGCGGTCGTATTACCAGCCTACAGAGAGGGGGATGGAAAAAATCATCGCCCAGAGACTGGAATTCTGGCGAAAAAAAATGAACCGGAAGCTATAAAACAGAAGACTGTAGAAAGTAATTTATAAAAAGATACGAATCGAGGAGTAAACAATGGGAAGCATTGTCAAGAAGAGACGGAAGAAAATTGCCAAGCACAAACACCGCAAACTTCTGAAGAAGACCCGTATCCAGAGGAGAAAGCGTAAATAAGAGTACCCTCTCAAGGAAAAAAAGTCTATATCAGTTAACGGGTGGAGGGCTTATCCACCCGTTCCTTCAGCTCCTTGCCAACCTTGAAGAAAGGAAGCTTTTTGGGCAAAACTTCCACTTTCGTGCCTGTCCGCGGGTTGCGCCCCTGGTAGGATTGGTACGTCCTAACCGTAAAGTTGCCGAAGCCGCGAATCTCGATCCTTTCCCCCTTAGCAATGGCGTTGGACATGGAGGAAAAGATCGTGTTCACGATCGTTTTGGCATCCTGCTGGGCGAGAGTGTTCGACCTTTCCATGAGCTTCTGAATGAGTTGAAATTTGGTCATCTCTCTCTTTCTCCTTAATGAAGTTTGTAATTTAATTGTATAGGAAATTCTTTTTTTCAACTTTAGTCCGCCTCAGGCGGATCGCTTTAGACACTTGACACTTATC
>JASEHN010000513.1 GCA_030018715.1 Thermodesulfobacteriota bacterium
ATCGCAACCTAAAGGTTGCGGCTACCTTTCAACCTATAAATCGCTCAATTTAGGTTTAAATCAAAAATAAAATATTAAAAAAATTCTTCAAATTTTCAGTTGGCATTTTTTCTTGGCAATTTTATTACCTCGGCGTTCTCTGCGCTCTCTGCGGTGGAATGTAGTTCAAGTTAAGTGAACTAAAGTGCCTAAAGTTAAAAAAGGAAATTCCTATACAATTAAATAATTTTTCCACTTTGGATGAACCAACCCCCGGGAGGACATAAGCCATGGGCCGTTATGATGACGATGATCGGGAAAAGCCAAGCTGGCGGGAGATTGACCAGCGGCGCGACCGCAGCCAGCACGTTAGCGGCGGGGGAAAAAGTTTTAAGGAGCGCACTCTCCGGTCGGACTGGGCCAAAAAGCAGCACCTGCGGGAAGCGGAAAAGTTCTTTCAGGGAAAGAAAGGTACGGAAGCCTACAAGGCCGCCCATGCCGCCATGCACGAAAAATACGGAACCCCGGATTTCCAGGCAGCCATGGAGAATTTCCTGAAACAGTTCGGCCTGCCCGATGAATGGGGCACACTCCTTCTCATCCTGGATGCTCAAGAATCAAAATGGGTAAAAGAAGCCCTTGCGGCCCTGAGAGTGATGTATGAAAAGCGCAGCCTGATGGAACAAAAAGGCTTCAAAGGCAAGGTAAAAGTGCTGGCAATGACTACAAAGGACAAGTTAGTCCGGCTGGAATGTGAAAAGATCCTGGAGGAACTGTAATGGAAGAAACCAAAAAAATTGAACTCCTGAAGGATCAGGTGAAGAGGCTCTCGGCCCTCCCCTTCTACGGAAAACATTTCCGGGCCATGGGTATTGAGCCGGAAGACATCCGCTCCTTAGAGGATTTTCAGAAAATTCCACTTATGGACACAAAGGATCTACAAAAAGACCTGGAAGAGTATCCTCCCCTAAGTTCTCTTTTTCATCCTGATACAATCCGGGTGACTTTGAGTCCGGGCCCAAAGGGTTTAATGCCCGTTTATCATACCCGCCAGGATGTCGAAGAAGTCAACAAAGAGCTGGCTACTATGTACCGGGCCTGCGGAGTTGGCCCGGAAGACATTGCCGCCATCACCTTCGGCTACCATCTCTTTATCGCTGGAATCACCATCCACGGGGGATTCGAGACCCTGGGGTGCAAGACCATTCCTCTCGGCCCGGGAGAGTCGGAAAGGACAGCCGAAATCCTCAACCGGTTCAAGGTTACGGTCCTGGCTTCTAATCCCAGTTTTGCCCTGAAACTGGCTCAGGAAGGGGTTCGTTCCATTCGCCTCCTTTTCGCCGGAGGGGAACCTTTTTCCAGTGTCGAAGGATACAAAGAAAAGCTGCGCCAGGCTTACGGGCCCATCGGCCTGATCGATTCCTACGGCCTTGGCCAGTCCACCCCCGTAGCCCGGGAATGTAAAGAGGAGCGAGGGTTGCATGTGGCCGACAACCTCATTTACCTCGAAATCGTGGAACCGGAGACCGGAAAAGTTCTTCCCCATGGCGAACGGGGTGAAGTGGTTATCACCCACTTGCGCCGCCAGGGTTCCCCTCTTCTTCGCTTCCGAACAGGCGATTTAAGCATGCTGGAACATATCGACTGCCCCTGCGGGAGAAAAGCTACTTTAACCAAAGGGGTGTTGGGGCGCACCGATGAAATGCATAAGGTCAAGGGCGTAAAGCTCTACCCATCTCAGATCGACCACCTACTGCGCCCCCTGCCGGATTATTCGCCGGGGAAATACCGGGTGATTATCAGCTCCAAACCCGGTGGCGGAGATCTTTTCCGTCTGATCATTGAAGGCAGCGATCCAGGCTCTGTTGAAACCGAAAAAATCATTGAACGTATAAAAGGGAATATTCTGATCAAGCCGGATAAAGTGGAGTTCGTGGAAAAGCTTCCCGAAGGACCAAAAGTGATGGATGAAAGATATAAATAGGGGATAGGTAAGAAGTCAGAGATCAGAGATCAGAGGTCAAAAGTAATGGGTAATGCGCCTTGCGCCTTTACGCCTTACGCCTTACGGTCTTTAATTATGAAGATCATATTCCACGAGAGGTTTTATGAAGTTTACGTCTCCGATCCGGCCGCCGCTGCCGGGAGGATGGAGGCCATTGTTGAAGCCCTGGGAAAAGATTTTGAATTTCTCACCCCCCATCCGGCATCTGAGAAAGATTTAGCCCTGGTGCACACCCCGGGGCAGATCGAACGGATCAAACGCTTAAGAGACCTCTATGAAATCGCCTTGCTCTCTGCCGGCGGAGCCATCATGGCCGCGGAATTGGCCTGGAACGGAGAGCCGGCCTTCGGCTTTATTCGCCCCCCGGGACATCACGCCAGCCCGGATTCCTGCTGGGGGTTTTGCTACTTCAACAACATAGCCATCGCCATCAAGAAACTGATGAAAACAGGGCAAGTTAATTCCCCCTCACCCTTCCCCTCTCCCCCGCAAACGGGGGAGAGGGCGGGGGTGAGGGGGCAAGTTAAGAAAGCATTGATCTTGGACTTTGACCTGCATTTCGGAGATGGAACGGAAAATGCCTTCGCGGCTATTCCGGAGGTGGTTTACTTCCATCCCGAGGGTTCAGACAGGAAACAATTCATCGAAAGAATTCAAAAGCGGCTGGAAAAGGCAGAGGGCTTCGATATTCTATCAGTCTCGGCAGGTTTTGACCGGCATGTGCAGGATTGGGGAGGACTCTTGACCACGGAAGATTACAGGACGATTGGCAGCCTGATTAAAACTTATTCGGAAAAGTTCTGCCAGGGCCGCCGTTTCGGCGTGCTCGAAGGCGGATATAATCATGCAGTGCTCGGGCAAAATGTCCGGGCTTTTTTGGAAGGAATGAAGGAATAATTACGGAATGTGGATTGCGGAATAATTGATTAAATTTTTTTAACACTTTAGCTCTTTGAGAAAAGCTGTGTTGTAAAGGCCAAGGGATTCCAGGGGCCGGGGGCCAGAGCGGAACGCTTGGAATCATAAGGCGCTTATATCTCCGCATATGGGGCGGGAAAGAACCCCCGCCTCCTCCGGAGGAAAAGATCTTCTGTCCTCGTGGCCAAGCGGA
>JASEHN010000514.1 GCA_030018715.1 Thermodesulfobacteriota bacterium
CCAGGCCCCCGGACCATGGATTCCCTCTGACCTTACGCCCCACCTCTTTTCAAAGGGCTAAAGTGATACAATTTTACAAATTGATGTTCGAGTATTTCCTCCAGGGACGGACCTCAGACTTGTTTTCCAGCACATCCAAACAGCGATTGATGTATTTGCGGGTGTCCCGGGGCAGGATGACGTCATCAAGGTAGTTGCGCTCTGCGCCCCGGTAAGGGTTTTCGTAGAGATCGCTGTACAGTTGAATCCGTTCCTTCCGGGTTTCCTCGGGGTTAGGGGCGCTCTTAATTTCCTTGGCAAAGATGACGCTGGCGGCTGTGTCCGCGCCTACGATGGTGACCTTGGCCTGCGGCCAGGCGAACATGAAATCAGCGCCTGTATCTTTGCAGCACATTCCCAGGTAAGCGCCGGCGTAGGATTTGCGCAGAATGAAGGAAATTTTGGGCACGGTGGCGTCGATGTAGGCATAAAGCATCTTAGCCCCGTGGCGCAGGATTCCCCGCCATTCTTCCTGCGGCCCGATCCAGAACCCCGGAGTGTCATGGAGATTTACCAGGGGGATGTTAAAAAGGTCGCAGAAGCGGACGAAACGGGCTACTTTGTCGGCAGCGTCGCAGTCGATGGCCCCGGCTTTGGAGATGGGCTGGGAGGCTACTATTCCAGTAGTGCGGCCGTTGAACCGGCCGAAGCCAATGATGACGTTGGTGGCAAAGGTTTTGAAGAGCTCGAAGAAATATCCGTCATCGACGATTTTTAGAACCACCTTGTGCATATCGAAAGGTTTGGAGGCCCTTTCCGGGATCAAGGTATCCAGCTCCGGAATGACCCGTTCCGGATCATCATGGCACTCTTTACGCGGGGGTTTTTCTTTGTTGTTAGTGGGCAGGAGCGCCAGAAGTTCTTTGGTTCTGTCCAGGCAATCTTTGTCATCTTCGACGACCAGGTGGGTCTGGCCGGTCTTATAGGCGTGGGCCTTGATTCCGCAGAGTTCTTCCAGAGTAATTTCCACCCCGGTCTGAGTCTTGACAAAAGCCGGCCCGGCAATCCCCATGAAGCCGGTCTTGCGGTTCTGGAAGACAAAGTCTTGCATAATGGGATGATAAGCCTGGCCGCCCAGACAGGGGCCCATGAGCAGGGCAATCTGGGGGATAATTCCCGAGGCCAGGATCTGGGAACGGAAGAGCCAGGCGTAGGATTGCAGGGTATCCATTCCTTCCTGCAGGCGGGCTCCGCCGGAATCATTCATGCCTACGAAAGGCCAGCCTTTTTCCTTGGCGAAATCGATGGCCTGGGAGAATTTTTTACCGTGATACTCTCCGAAAGTGCCGGCCATGGACGTGTAATCCTCGGCTCCGACCACCACCATCCGGCCATTGACTTTCCCGAATCCCGTAACCACGCCCTCTGCCGGCACTTCCCGTTTGTCCATACCGAAAGCCGTAGTGCGGTGCCTGACAAAAAGGCCCAGTTCGGTGAAGGTGCCCGGATCAAAGAAATATTCAACCCGTTCTCGGGCCGACAACTTTCCTTCTTTGTGCTGGGCCTCAATTGCTTTGGCCCCGCCCATCTGCATGGCTTTTTCCCGTTTTTCGCTGTGTTCCTTGTAAATCTCTTCAAACCATTTTTCTTTCAAGTCCATGGGCAATAATCCTCCTTTAACGATTCGCCTTGCGATATCCTAATTGATCCAAAGCGATGATGGTCTTCTGGATGTTAGCCGTGCCTTCGACTATGGCAATGGATTTGGCGTCCCGGTAATAACGGGCTACGGGATATTCCGTGGAGTATCCGTAGGCGCTGAGAATCCTCATGGCGAAGTCCGCGGCTTTTCCGGCTACCTCCCCGGCAAAATATTTAGCCATGGAGGTTTCCAGCACGTTGTTCAGTAACCCTTCGTCTTTCTGAAGGGCCGCGCGGTAAACCAGAAAACGGGCGGCCTCCAATTCCGTGGCCATGATGGCGATCATGTCCTGATTCATCTGAAACTGACCGATCTGCTGCCCGAATTGCACGCGCTCGTTGCAATACTTGATCGAGGCGTCAAGGCAGGCCTGGGCAATCCCCAACCCTCCGGCGGCGCAGGAAAGGCGGGTCTGATTCAGGGACCCGAAGACGTGTTTTACGCCATCGCCCAGCGAACCCAGCAGGGCATCCTTAGGGACCTTGACGTCTTCGAGGATGATTTCCCCCGTGGGGGCGGAGTGCAGTCCCAGCTTGTCCAGGGGCCGGGTGGTAATCCCGGGGAGATGCATGTCCAGTAAAAAAGTGGAAAGACCTTTACTCTTGGCTGCCGGGTCATGGTAAGCATAGAGGATACAGAGATCGGCCACCTGGGCGTTGGAAATCCAGGTCTTCGATCCATTGAGGAGAAAATAATCCCCTTGGGGAATAGCCGTGGTCTTCATGGACATGATGTCCGAGCCAGCGTTGGGCTCGGTGATGCCGAAGCAGCTGATCATCTCTGTGGAGACCACTTTGGGGATATATTTTTTCTTTTGCTCTTCGGTGCCGTAACGCAGGATAGAAAGCGCCGGGCCGAAGGTCTGCATGTTAAAGGTTACCCGCAGGGAAGCGCTGGCCCGGGCAATTTCTTCGGTGATGATCGTCCCGGCCAGAAAACCCATTCCGTTTCCTCCGTATTCTTCAGGGATGATCGTTCCGTAAAAACCCAGGTCAGCCATCTTCTTGATGACCTCGCGGGGGAAATAGTGTTCCACTTCCCATTTGTCCGCAAAGGGAGCGATCTCCTTTTCAGCGAAGTCACGGGCTGTCTCTCGTATGGCCAGTAATTCTTCGTTCAATTTGAAATCCATTTTTTCCTCCTTATGAGCCAATAGCCCATAGCTAACGGCTGATGGCTCATAGCTGATAGCAGAAGCCTAAGAGCTATGAGCTAATTCCTATGAGCCACCTTGATTGCATAGGAATTTCCTTTTTTCAACTTTTTTTCTTAAATGGTTTTAAAACTCTATGATCTTTGTACTACTAAGGTTGATAAACTCGTAAAAAGTCCGAAAGCCCCTTTTCCCGTCATTCCGGCGAAAGCCGGAATCCAGGGTTTCCCGTGAAAACGGGAATCCAGATTTTCTTTAAT
>JASEHN010000515.1 GCA_030018715.1 Thermodesulfobacteriota bacterium
CTGAAGCTGTTCGGCATAGGGGCTTCCATCATGGATGGTAGCCGCCTTCTTGATCTTTAATTGCTTGAAGGCATATTCTGCGGCTACAGCTCCCTGAACTTTATCGTTATGGGCGGTGCGGAGATAGCCATCATACTCGGTCCCGCGTTTCGGGTCTGTCAGAAAGGGCGCGGTATTTGAGGGTGATACCGTGGAAATGCCGGCCTTCCAGAGGATGGGGGCGCCGGGTCTCGCCTCGCTGGAGCAGTTGGAGCCGATCGCGGCCACAACAGTCGGGTCTGCGGCCAGTTTGGTTGCCGCAGCCTGCCCGCCCTCGGCGTTACAGCCCGTGTCCTGAACGGACAGTTTAACGGGGAAGCCGGCAATTTTTCCGCCTTTGTCCTCAATGGCAAGTTCGACACCCCGTTTGGTATCGGTTCCCAAGGAAGCATCCGCACCGGCGACGACCATCCAGGCGGCGATGTGGACTGACTCGCCCTTCTTGATTTTCACCACGCCGATCTTGTCTTCATACTTGAACGCTTCTTTCTTCGTCTGCGCCGACACGGAGACCGCGACAAGGCAGAACGCCACCGCACACATCATGGACAGAACAAATACTCTCTTCATAGAACCCTCCTTTTTAAAAATTTTAAAAAGATTCCCTAAACCGGAGCACAAAACTGGTGAATCAACTTGTAAATTTAACTGATGTAATTCTGAGAGACTGTTATGAACTTGGAACCGGCGCCCATCCCTGATCAGGAAACCGCACTCTTTTTCTCAAATTCAGGTTGAATTGAAAAGATAGTTGGGATGCTCTTTCTCACCGGCCTATCTCTTCTAGCCTGTAAGCGGCGTGATGCTATGATGAGATCAAGCTCCTTGAATATTACTAATATTGCTAATATTACTAAAGGGGTAACCTGGTGCCCGTCCCTTCCGCCAGTGCTCTTTCATAGACGAGTTTGGCTGTCACCATATCGTCCACGGCGATGCCCATATTCATGGAGAAAATTTTCTCTGCCTCATTCTGCCTGCCCGGCTTCAATCCGGCAGCCAGGTCTCCAAGGTCAGCATAAATCTCACCGGGAATGCCGCCAAAGTAGACCCCTTCTTTCTGGATGCTCAGCAATTGATTGATGTCGTCCGCGACAAACTTGTCACATTCGTTCATTGCTGATCTGGTCCAGGCAGAATCATAATCCAGCGAAACAGCGAGACCGCCCTTCTCAAGCATCCCGGCATCAAGCGGCGGTTTTGGTTTTTCAAGGATGGGAATAGCGGTGACCACAACGTCTGCTCCCCTGATCATCTCCCCGGAACTCGGGCAAGCGGTCAGGTGGAGTTTCGGAAAGGCCAGACTCATCTCATCGATAAAGCGCCGGGTAACCTCGGGATAGAGATCATAACAGCGGACTTGGGACAAATCCGGCAAAGTATCCACGAGGGCGCTGAGACTTGTACGGGCCTGGACGCCGCATCCGAGTATTGCAGCAACGCGGCTATGCTGTTTTGCAAGGTATTTCGCCGAGATGCCTGTGCTCGCACCCGTGCGCATGGCCGTAATCCACGAAGCATCCATCACGGCAATGGGAATCCCGGTTTCCGGGTCATTCAGGACAAGCAGGCCCGTAATATAAGGCAATCCCTTTTCCATATTGCTCGGATAACCACTCACCCATTTGAGGCCAGCGGCTTCAACCCCTTTCACATAGGCCGGCATGGCATGGATAAAGGCATTATTTCGGGGATGGATACCCGGCTTCGGCGGCATTTCCGTCTGCCCCAGCCCCTTCAGGCGAAAGCCCTGATCCACGACCCTCAGCACCTCATGCATACTAATGCCCAGACTCTCTACATCCTGACGGCTCAGATAGATAAGTTCCAATTATTTTTCCTCCTTTTTCGATTTATCTCGAATCTTCCGAAACAAAATCATCTTCACCGTGGGGAAATGATGAACTCAGGTCATGATCATTTACCCTTGCCGCCCTTAGATGTTAATACAGACGACCTCGTAAAAAGTCCGCAAGGCGCCATCCCCGCGAAGGCGGGAATCAAGAACTACCTTAATTCACTCTTTTTACGAGTTCTTCAATACAGGAAATCGGGTAAAAAAGCCTGAAGCGGTTAAATCTATTGACTCTATAGCCCCATCCCCTAACCGGCTCACCCCAAATCTTGTGAATTCCAGAATCCCAGGGACAGGAATCCCAGGGACCCCCCCCATTGCTGGACAGCTTCATTTCAAATCAACCCCATCTTTTCCGCCAATGTTTGCAGGTCTGGAACTTCTAATTCGGGTTGGGCTTGCGCCGGAGGCGTCGCTCCGAAACCTCCCTGATTGTAGCGTCTGTTTATCCATACGGTTGATAAACCAAGTGCTTTGGCCGGGACCATGTCGTGAAAAAGACTTTGGGCCACATGGAGAATTTTGTCCTTGGGCAACCCCATTCGCTTAAATGCCAGATGAAAATTGTTCAAAGACGGCTTATAGGATTTGGCCTGTTGCGCCGTGATTATCCAATCGAACTGCACCCGTAGACGCTGCGCTGAAAAGGCAAAGAGGTCGTCGTCAATATTGGAAATGATGGCGAGTTTGTATTTCCTTTTCAACGCCTGCAAAGCGCGGGCTGAATCCGGGAAAGCGGGCCAGTTTTTGACCGATTCAGAGAAATGCTGTAACTCTATTGGAGTTGGCGCAAAACCCAGCCGAGAGCCTAGCCCTTCCAACACCATGCGGAGCACCGCCTTATATTCGTGATATTCTCCGCGCTCGGCTTCAGACTCCAATTCGCCATACAGTTGAAGTGCCTTGTCTCTCGTGATGGCAATGTGATGGCTCGTCAACGAGGGATGCAGCGCCTCCCAAATTCCAGACTCCCAATCAATCAGAGTGCCATAGCAATCGAACGTTAGCACTTCAAAGTTGTCGAAATTCAACATGATTACCCTCCAGAAGAAAGTTGCGTAAATGAGCCGCCCGGAATTCCAGGGAATTCCAGGGACAGTATACGTAACTCAGCTTTCCTGTCCGGCGATTCTGTATGTTGTTCCCCCCATTTAGAAGTCCAGTTACCCGTTCTACGACCCCCAAAAGCGAAACCGAA
>JASEHN010000516.1 GCA_030018715.1 Thermodesulfobacteriota bacterium
TCAAGGAAAAAAGATGGCTGGGGTCTAACAATTTTAATGGTGAATCCGCGTAATGAAAAAAATTAAAGGTAAGATTTTGAGGCTGGGCGACAAGTTTCGTGCTCCCTGGCCAGGGGGTTTTAGCTTGTGATTCCCGCTCTCCCTGTTATGGCGCCCTTGCGGTTCGCTTATCATTTGGCCCCACCTGCCTGGATGTCGGAGTAAAGGGGATAAAAAAAATTGGCCTTCCGGCTTTAGAGTGGGTACCCCCTACATATAGTGGTTTAACTTTTATATGTTTAACTTTTATATTGACAGCCGGATCAAAAGATGTTACCAGCCTTTGTTTTAATAGAAAGATGCTGGGTAATCACCTGCCTCTTCGTGAAAACAAGATTAATTTTTTAAGGGAGCTAAAGAGCTATGATTGACAAGAGCATGAATCTGTTGGTTGTAAGCGCCCACGCGGCAGACTTTGTCTGGAGGGCGGGGGGGACGATTGCCAAGTATGTAAAGCACGGCGCGAATGTTGCGCTCGCCATCCTAAGCTACGGCGTGAGAGGTGAATCCAATGATCTTTGGAATATAGAAGGTCAAACCGGGGAGAAGGTTAAAAAGATCCGGCAAAGCGAGATTGAGGTAGCGAGAAAGCTTATCGGCATTGAAAGCATAGAGATCTGGGATTACAATGATTATTTCATGGAATTTAACCCGGAACGCAGGGACAGGATGGTTCGCAAGATTAGGCAGGTGAAACCCCACCACATCATAACTCATGGGCCCAAGGATGCCTTTAACCCCGATCATGATTGCGTCTCGCGCTTTGTGTTCGAAGCCAGTGTCCTTTCTATATCCAACGGAGTGAGGACCGAGGGCTATCCAACGGCAAAACAAGCAAGACTTTTCGGTTTCGAACCTCATCAACCCGAGATCTGCGATTTTAAGCCAGAAGTCATCATTGATATTACCGAAATCTACGAGCAGAAAGTATCCGCCATGCAGGTCTTTAAGGCCCAGAAGCAGTTAATCGATTACTACACAGACAGGGCAAAGATGAGAGGAAACCATGCCCGCCGGTGCTCGGGAAATAATCAGTATCAATACGCAGAGGCCTTCAGCAGGTTCTTTCCATACGTGGGGGACGAATTAGTCTAGGGTCAATCCGTAAAACCAGCTTTTCCCCTTCCCCTCGGCGGGAGAGTGTTGGGTGGAAGTGATTGATGGGCGGAATTCCTTGCAAGATCTCGCCATGAGATTTTTGATTGTGAGGTATAGCGACGGCGTGTTATAAAATAAATTATTTTGGTTTATCCTACTGAAGCTCTGGTTTGGCGGGTTCTTGAACCCCACATGGGGTTGGATCGCGATTATCAAATATTTATAACGGGGCTCAGAATCTCCAGGGCCATGGTTGTGAATTCCTGTTGAATTTTCATTGATTTACCAAAAGCCTTGCTTGTTCTGATCCAAGCGAGGGCTGTGAGCTTTTGGTGGTAGCTCAGAACTACCAAGGACGCGGACAGGATGAAAAATCTCTATTCATCACGCCTTGATAAATGCAAATTCTATCGATGGGAGCTGCATGATGAACGATGAATACATGGTCTCCGGAGCGGGCCAGAAACCAAGGTTGATCACGCCGCCCAAAGCGTGCGAGACCCATTCGCACATTTACGGCCCAGCGCACAAGTACCCGCGGGTTCCGGGCCGAAAGCCGGCCTTCGGCGCATCCATTCAAGCTTACCAAGCCATGCTCACCCGCCTCGGCTTCGAGCGCTGCGTCATCGTCCAGCCCTCGCTCTACGGCACGGATAACCGGTGCACCCTCGAGGCCATTCGGCATATCGGACTGTCCTGTGCCCGGGGCGTTGCGGTGACCAAGAAGGATGTCACCTTGGAGGAGCTTCAGCGGCTGCACGATGCTGGGGTGCGGGGGCTTCGCTTCTTTCTCCTCGTCGACGATTT
This sequence comes from Thermodesulfobacteriota bacterium, assembly GCA_030018715.1. GTDB lineage: Bacteria > Desulfobacterota > SM23-61 > SM23-61 > SM23-61 > JAHJQK01. The sequence continues at coordinate 1,945 of JASEHN010000516.1, forward strand.
CAGGCTTGAGGACGCGCCGGAAATGGCCAAACGCATTGCCCCTTTGGCTTGGCACCTTCAGATTCAGGACCGAGGAAATTGGCTGAAGGAGGCGATCCCGATCTTGGAGAAATTGCCGGTTCCTGTGGTGGTTGACCACCTCGGCCGGACGCCGCCGGAGAACGGGGTCCAGGATCCGGGCTTCCAGGCTCTGCTTCGCTTCATGGAGAAGGGGGAGTGCTGGGTAAAAATCTCCGCCCCTTATCTGGCAAGCGCCGATGGCCCGCCCCATTATGCCGATGTGGGGGAGAAAGTTCGGGCACTGGTTTCCGTGCGGCCCGATCGGCTGGTATGGGCGGCCAACTGGCCGCACCCCAACCACACTCCGGGAAACAAGCCCGAGGAAGCGGACTATTTAGATGCCCTGCTCGACTGGGTTCCCGATGCGAGAACGCGGAAAGGGATTCTTACTGATAATCCCGCGATCCTGTACGACTTCGACCACTGACCCGGTGAAGACATCCCGGAGGCAGCATTAAACGCAGGCTGGATACTTCGCCACCCGTGCTGCATTGTCGTAAACAGGAGGCTTCCATTTTTGCTGCTGCTCCCCCCATCGCGGAATAAAGGTATGCACGCGGGTCACAAAAGGCCCTTCTTATGCTGGGGAAATCCTCCCATCCTGGATACTGCCGCAGATCAGCCCGACTTCGCGGATTCGGCCTTCTCGATAAATTTTTCACATAGTTAGTCAAAGATTTTCAAGGGCAGGAGAGCCTGCGGTCGGGGTAAAAAGACTATAGTGGAGACTAATCGGCCGACTACTTGGTGGGAACGGCCAAAGGGCGACTGAGTTATTGCAAGAAGGTCCTGACAAAAACCGGCGGAGAGGTTCTGGCATGATATGGGGTCTAGGTCAAGATGCAGCCCCAATACAACGAGGTATAAGTGCTGGCTCAGAGCTGGGACCGGATCCATTCAGCACAAACAGCCTCTTCAAGTAAGATCGAACCTTGCGCCCAATCATGGTGTCAAATAAAGGGGTACAACGAAACATTCGAAACATTCCTTTCATGGAGATTCTCCCTTCCTGAATAAATATTTGATATTTGAGTCGAGTAGACCGGTTTCTCCCGATATTACAGGTTGAGGTTTGTTTTCTCC
>JASEHN010000517.1 GCA_030018715.1 Thermodesulfobacteriota bacterium
CCCACCTCCCCCACCCAAAGAGTCGGGGCCCCTCCCCTGGAAAAATTCGAGGAAGTGCGGCACACCCTGCCTTTGCTCAGCCTGGCCAATGCTTTTAAAGAGAAGGAAGTCCGAGAATTCGACGCCCGGATCAAAGCTCGGATCAAAAAAATTCTGGATACTTCCCAAGATATCGAATACGTCGCTGAATTGAAAATCGACGGCGTGGCCGTAGAACTTATTTATGAAAACGGGCTTTTTACAACTGGCTCCACCAGAGGGGATGGCTTTGTCGGAGAAAACGTCACCCAAAACCTGAAAACCGTTAAAAGCATCCCTCTATCCCTTTTGGGCAAGGGAATGACCCCGCCCTCACGTCTGGAAGTGCGCGGAGAGGTTTACCTGCCGATTAAGGCTTTTCAGGAATTGAACCGCAGGAGAGAACGGAGCGGAGAGCCTTTGTTCGCCAACCCGCGCAATGCGGCAGCCGGTTCGCTCCGCCAACTGGACTCATCGATCACCGCCCAGCGCCCCCTGGATATTTTCTGCTATGGGGTAGGTCAACATGTGAATGGCTCTTTTGAGACTCATTGGGAAATATTGGAAGCTCTTCTCCATTGGGGTTTTAAAGTCAATCCTAACCGGCGGCAGTGCCAAACCATAGAGGAGATCCTTGCATTCTACCGGGAAATAGATGAACTGCGTGAGGAGCTACCTTACGAAATCGACGGGACCGTTATCAAGGTTAATTCCCTCCTCCTCCAGGAAAGGCTGGGAACTATTGCCCGCAGTCCCCGTTGGGCCCTGGCCCTCAAGTTCCCGCCCAGGCAGGTGACTACCAAAATCCTCAAAATTGACGTCAATGTGGGAAGGACCGGGGCCTTGACCCCCACAGCAGTCCTTGAACCTGTTCGTGTGGGAGGAGTGACGGTCAGCAGCGCCACCCTGCACAACCAGGATGAGATTAATAAAAAAGATGTACGCATTGGTGATACGGTGGTCATCCAGCGCGCCGGAGATGTCATCCCCGAAGTGGTCCGGGTGGTGTTCGAAAAACGGACGGGCCAAGAAAATATATTTCGTATTCCCGATAAGTGTCCGGCCTGCGGCGCGGACGTGGAAAAACCCAGGGGGGGAAAAAAGAAAAAAGAAATGGCCGTGGCTCGCTGCACGGGCATCGCCTGCCCGGCCAAACTCAAGGAAAACATCATCCATTTTGCCTCCCGGGATACCCTGAACATTGAAGGTCTGGGAGAAAAAATTATTGAACAGTTGGTGGACAAAGGTCTGGTCAAAGATTACGCTGATCTCTATGCCCTGACTCTCGAAGATCTGCTTACTCTGGAGAGAATGGGTGAAAAGCTAGGCGGCAATATTTTAGCAGCGCTTCAAAGGAGCAAAAAAACCTCTCTGGATCGGCTTATTTATGCCCTGGGTATCCTGCACGTTGGTGAACATATTGCCAAACTTCTGGTTCGGGAGTTCTCCACCTTGGAAGAGCTGTCCCGGGCCTCCATGGAAAAGCTCAAGACCATCAGCGGAATAGGGGATGAAATTGCCGCCTCGATTGTCCAGTTCTTTAAGCAGAAGGATAACCAGAAAGTCATCTGGAAACTAAAAGAGTTGGGGGTGGAATACCCCTCTCAGCTTCCTCAGGTGCCGCCGACTCTCCGTAAATTAGAGGGGAAAATTTTTGTCTTTACCGGCACTCTGAAGACTCTGAGCCGTGAAGAGGCCGAATCCAGGGTCGAATCCCTGGGCGGGCAGGCTTCTTCCTCTGTTAGTAAAAAAACTGATTTCTTGGTGGCCGGAGAGGACCCGGGTTCCAAATATGAGAAGGCCAAAAATCTTGGAGTAAATATCCTCACCGAAGATGAATTTTTGAAAATGATAGCTATGGAAGACAGGTGAAATCCTATGGCCAAAACTCGCGCCAGGCTCATCATTAAAGGAATTGTGCAGGGGGTAAATTTCCGCTACTACACCCAGCGGCAAGCCAAAATAAATAATCTGACGGGGTGGGTGCGTAACCTTCCAGACGGGTCTGTGGCTGCCCTTTTCGAAGGGGAAGAGGAAGATGTGGAAGCCTTGATCCAGTGGTGTCGCCACGGACCTCCTTCCGCTCATGTCGCCGAGTTAATCGTCCAACCGGAAGAATTCCGCGGGGAATTTCAATCTTTCTCCATTGTGTTTTAAGCCGGTGCTGGTAACCATCTATTCCCGTAAAATATCCTGGATATTTTTATGACTGCTCTTACTCTGTTGATCATCTGCCTGGTTGCCCAGATTTTGATTGCGGCCTGGCTGGGAATTTTTTTCCTCAGGCGCCATCTAAAACAGAAGCGGCGGGAAAAAGAAACCGCCCGCCGCTCTGAAAAAATTCCGTCAAATGGCCGAAAATGAACCGGTCATTTTTCCTCCGGGTTACTTTTTCTCTTCTTCGTCTTTTTTCTTTTCTTCAGCCCGCTGCATTCTTTCCTTTTTTTCCTTTTTCTGTTTCTTCTTTTTCTTCGGTTCAGGCCCCTTTCCTTCAAGCTCGGCAATTGTCCTTACCACAATCTTTCCTGGATGGCGGGGAAAATCTACCTTCAGGTAAACTTTCTTGGGGAAAATCTTAACGACCTGGCCTTCCTTTTCTTGGCCACCGAATTGAAACTTTATCCGATCACCAATATTCATTACTTATCCTCCTTAACTGTTTTCTAATCTTGAATACAGACTTGCACAACTAAATATCTTGCGCATTCGCGTTTATCGTTGTCCAATCAATTCCTCTGCCCAAAAAGATTTATTTTCATAACACTTTCAATTCGTTAAAGCAAGGAAAAACTACCTATGTCTTGGCCCAACTCCCGAACTGCTCCGCAAACCATCATAGCAACTCTCCAGCATATTAACCCTTAATAAATTAGCCACAGAGGACACAGAGATCACAGAGTTTATAAAACCATGATTAAGAAAAAAAATAGGATAAGTGTCAAGTCTCTAAAGCGATCCCGCTGCAGACTGCACTAAAGTTTAAAAAAGGAATTTTCTATACAATAAATTTATTTTGGGTCTTCTCCCAATCGAGTGGGTAAAAATGAGCCTAAAAACAGCAAATAGCC
>JASEHN010000518.1 GCA_030018715.1 Thermodesulfobacteriota bacterium
CGGTTTTCACCGGAGTGACGACTTTTTACGAGGCCATCAAAATTGTTTCACGTGGAACGTCACTAATGCTTGAAGCCGAAAATGATTCTTTCATGGCCCAAAAAAGGCAAGCGAAAACGGTCCACGAAAGCCAAGTTCAGGCCCATTTGGCCAAGTTCGGGAAGGTTTTTTTTCAATTCTTCATCCCCTTTCTTCCCTTTCATGGCCAGGAGGATACCATCTCTTTTTAGAAAAGGGAGTCCGCAAGCCGAAAATTTGAGGATAGACCCGAAAGCCCTGGAAATAACGAAATCGAATTCCCCCAAAAATTTTCTTTCGGATCCAACTTTTTCTGCCCAGTGGACTTCTATATCTTCAAGACATAAAAGGCGCACCAGATTTTTTAAAAAATATACCTTTTTTCGTGTAGCCTCCAGTAATACCACCTTAAGGTCCGGGCGGATAATTCTTAAAGGCACTCCGGGAAAACCAGCCCCCGAACCCAGGTCGAGCAGGGAAGCGCCACGAAAAAGATGTTTTTGGACTGTGAGGGAATCAAGGAAATCTTTTACGATGACTTCCCGGTCATCATGCCGGCTTGTTAAATTGATTCGACTTCCCCAGGCTTTAAGTTCCTGAAGATATTGAAAAAAAGCCACGATTTGCTCACCTGGCAAGGAAAGACCAAGTTCTGCCGCCCCTTCATTTAACAGCCGGGAAAATTCATTCTGATTCACTACAGTTTACAATACCTTGGATTTTTATTAAATAAAGTGGGTATGCAGTTTGCTCAACCAAAATTGGCTATCACCATGAAATATTTAGCTTTTCTCAGCTATTCCAGTCTGATAAACTTACAGCTCAAAATCTTATTAATTCAATACGTTGGCGGTTTATCAGTTGAGTAAAGTGCATAGCCCCTTTCCATTATTTTCCTACTCCTGCTGAAAAATGAATTTAAGCCTGAAAAATAAGGCATCTATAAGACAGTTTCAATCTTGTCCAATTTTTTTCATATAGACCATCAATATGGAGATGGCCGCCGGGGTAACGCCTGAAATCCGCGAAGCCTGCCCTATGGAAATGGGTTTTACTTTTTCCAATTTTTCACGGACTTCCGCTGTAAGACCGGGGATGCTTTTAAAATCCATCTTTGGCGGCAAAGGCATGCGCTCGAACTTCAAAAGTTTGGCTATCTGTTCTTCCTGTCTTAGGATGTAACCTGCATACTTGACCTGAATCCCTACCTGCTCGGCAACTTCAGCTTCGGGTTTAGTAAAATTTTGATCGAAAATCTCTAAATCACCGAAGGAGATTTCCGGCCTGCGCAGAAGGTCGGCTAATGAGGCTGGATTTTTTAAAGGAGCGCTTCCTAAAGCCTTCAAACGGTCATTATTCCCTGTTGTAGGATAAACAATAAACTTTTCCAATCTTTCCAATTCCAAGCGAATACTTTCTTTTTTATTAATAAATTCATAGTATTCATTGTCACCTAGCAAGCCCACAGCCCGCCCTTTTTCCCTCAATCTAAGGTCGGCGTTATCTTCTCGAAGAAGCAGGCGGTATTCCGCCCGGGAGGTAAACATGCGGTAAGGTTCTTTGGTTCCCTTAGTCGCCAGATCATCAATTAAAACCCCGATGTAAGCTTCTTCTCGGCCGAGAATCAAAGGATCCACCCCTCTGATTTTTAAAGAAGCGTTGATCCCTGCCATTAAACCCTGGGCCGCAGCCTCTTCATAACCCGATGTGCCATTGATCTGACCGGCAAAATAAAGGTTTTCGACAAGCTTTGTTTCCAGAGATGGTTTTAACTGAACCGGGTCGGCGTAATCGTACTCAATGGCGTATCCCGGGCGAACGATTTCGACCTTTTCCAGCCCCTGGATAGAGCGCAACATCTGCAATTGAATGTCCAGGGGCAGGCTTGTGGAGAGGCCATTGGGATAAATTTCCAGAGTGTCCAATCCCATCGGTTCCAAAAAAATCTGGTGTTGGTCTTTTTCTGGGAACCGAACAACCTTATCTTCGACGGATGGACAATACCTGGGTCCAACTCCTTTAATAACCCCGCAATATAAGGGCGACCGGTCAAGGCCGGAACGTATGATCTGGTGCGTTTTTGGACTGGTATAGGTAATATGGCATGGGACCTGGGGTAACGAAATATTTTTATTGCTGAACGAAAAAGGCCTGGGTGGATAATCGCCAAATTGTTCTTTAAGTTGGGAAAAATCTATCGTTTTTCCATCCAAACGCGGGCAGGTTCCGGTCTTCAACCTTCCTAACGAAAAACCAAGGTTAATAATAGATCCCGAGAGCATCATGGAGGGAAGATCACCCAACCTCCCTGCCGGAAAATTTTTCAGGCCTACATGGACAAGCCCCCGGAGAAAAGTTCCCGTTGTTACGATTACGGAACGGCCAGAGAGCTTTTCCCCGGCGTTGGTTTCGACACCCACTGCTCTTCCATTATCCACGATAATTTCATCAACAATGGCCTGCTTTAGAAAAAGATTTTCCTGCCTTTCCAGAATTTTTTTCATGCGCTGATGATAAAGTTGCAGGTCTCCCTGGGCCCTGGAAGATCGAACTGCCGGGCCTTTTTTAGTATTCAATTGCCGGAACTGTATGCCGGTTTCATCGATATTTTTGGCCATTTCCCCACCAAGGGCATCGATTTCCTTGACCAGATGCCCCTTGGCCAAACCGCCGATGGCCGGATTACAGGACATCCGGGCAATCCCGTCTATATTGATAGTTAGGAGAAGCGTGGGGTGGCCCAAACGAGCGCAGGCCAGAGCCGCTTCACATCCAGCGTGGCCAGCACCGATGACAATGACATCATATTTTGCAGGAGAATCTTCCAAAGAATTCTTTCTGGTGTGGCGATAAGAATAGAATGTTTCACGTGAAACATCAGCCGTGTTTACATTCTAACATATTAAAACAATATGTTTTTTCTTTTATCACCTTCTCTTGATTTTGTCAATCGATCTTTTTCCTTGCCCTCCTTCGCTTTTGCATAAATTGATGAATTCTAAGTGATAGACGAAGCCCGGACGGGAGGGGGATGAAAGAGGGAGCACCGGCGGGAA
>JASEHN010000519.1 GCA_030018715.1 Thermodesulfobacteriota bacterium
AAAAGGGGGATGAAGGGGGATTTGACAGCTTTTCAAATGGCTAAACTGTTACAGAAAAGGTTTAAAAAGAAAGATTACGGGAGAACCCTTTGAGGGATTATTTCGGGAAGAGATATCGCGCCGCTTTCTTTGCCCTGCTGATGACTACCACAGTCTTTCGTCTTTTTTATATCCAGTGGGTGGATCTGGCGCCGGATGAAGCCTACTACTACACCTGGTCGCGGACCTTGCAATGGGGTTACTATGATCACCCGCCCATGGTGGGCTTTCTGATCCGGATGTTCACGACCATCGCCGGGGAAGGAGAGTTTGGAGTCCGCCTGGGATGGGTGTTAATCGGAGCCCTACTGACAGGTGTTTTGTACCGCATGGGCGCAAAGATGTTCGGGAGCGAGAGCGCGGGGTTCTATTCCGCCCTGTTGATGAACTTAAGCCTATTGGGATCCACCGGCTCCGTTATTGTTACCCCGGATGGACCCCAGGGTTTATTCTGGGCCCTGGCCTTGTTTAGCGTTTACAAGGCCGCCGGGGGAGAAGCCCGCCATTGGTGGTACTGGGCTGGCGTGTCACTCGGGCTGGGGCTTCTGTCCAAGTACACGATGATCCTTCTTGTTCCTTGTGTTTTTTTATTTTTACTTTCGTCGGAGGACGGGAGAAAATGGCTGTGGCGCAAGGAGCCTTATCTGGCGCTCCTATTGGGCCTGTTTATTTTCTCCCCGGTTATTCTCTGGAATGCCCAGCATGATTGGCTTTCCTTTCGTTTCCAGATCTCCCATGGGCTGGAACTTAAAGAAGCCGCCGGTCTGATAACTTTTAGGGAGTATTGGGCGGGACAAGCGGGGGTGGTTACGCCGCTGATGTTGCCGGTGGTCATCTGGGCAATGGCCAGGAGTGGAATCAGAGGATTTCGGCAGAAGAAGATGAATCTCCTTTTACTCTTCTGGACCTCTGCGCCGATCTTGCTCTTCTTTGCCGTGACGAGTCTCAGATCAAAAGTGGAAGCTAACTGGCCGGCCCTGGCGTATTTTTCCGCTGTTGTTGCTCTGGCCGGAATTGTTTGCCAGGAGTGGACGGGATGGAAAAAAGTTCAAAAAGGCTTTGCCTGGGCAGCCGCAGGAAGCGCCTTGCTGGTGTCTTTTTTGGCGCACATTCAACCTTTTTATGCCACATTGCCCATACCGGCTAAAATAGACCCGACCAGCCAGCTTTACGGGTGGCGCATTCTTGGAGAGCGGATTAAGGATGTAGCCCGCTCCCTGGATGCGGGGAAAGGAATTTTTCTCCTGACCCCTCAGCATCAATTGGTAGGGGAGGGAATGTTTTACACCCAGAGAAAATTCGCCGTTTATCAATGGGATGCCCCCCAACGGATCAATCACCTCTCGACGATCAATGCCCCGCCGATGGGCAGCCAGGCCATCTTTTTCACAGAGGATGGAAACGAATTACCCGTAGGATTGCCGGCGCTTTTCGATTCCTGCGAAAAAGTGGAAACTCTGGTCATCCAGCGCAACTCTTCGCCGGTGCGGACCCACCCGATCTGGAAATGTACGGGGTTCAAGGGGCTAAAGTAAGAAAGGGTTCAAGGGGTCAAGGGTTCAAGGATTCAAGGGAAAATTGAAACGTTCTTTTAGCGTGGAAATTGAAAAGATGGTTTACGGGGGCCGCGGAATGGGGCGGGTTGAGGGGAAAGTAGTCTTTGTCCCTTTCACGGCGCCGGGAGACAGGGTACGGGTAGAGGCGCTGAGGGAGAAGAAAGATTATGTAGAAGCAGTGCCCAAGGCCGTTGAGGAGGCTTCTCCCTTGCGTGTAAAACCCTTCTGCGACCTCTTTGGAAAATGCGGCGGCTGCCAATATCAGCATATCCCATACATGGAGCAACTGAAGCTGAAAGAAGAAGCGCTGAAAGACTTTTTACAGCGCCTCAACCCAGAGGGAGGGTTTGAACTACTGCCGGTCGTTCCATCAGCAAAAGATCGGGAATATCGGATAAAGGTGCAGTTTAAAGGGGGATGGAGCGGTGGAAGAAACATCTTGGGATTCTATGGCCTGAAAACCCACCGGTTAGTGGAGGTGAAAGAATGTCCGCTGCTGCATCCTTTAGCCAATGAGATCCTCAAAAAGTTGAGAAAATGGATGGAGGAAAAGAGGGAAATTTTCGTCCGCAATTTAGACCTGCAAATCAGCCCGGATGAGGACGTGGGGGTAATGCGCTTTAAGGTAGAAGGGGCCAGCAATCTAAATATGGCCGAAGTAGTATGTAAGGAAATTCCCAAAGTCCAAGGGGCGGTTGTCGAGGGGACGAGAAAAACCTCCTGGGGAGATTTAACCCTTTCCTATTGCTGGCCGAAAATTATTGAACAAGAATCGCTGCGCATACGGGTGGGTTTCGATTCTTTCTCCCAGGTCAACCCACACCAAAATTGGAATTTAATGCAACGGGTAGTAGAATGGGCAGAGCTTACCAGCCGGGAGAAAGTAATCGATCTTTATTGTGGATCGGGAAATCTAACTCTGCCACTGGCCCAGCGCGCGATGAAAGTTTGGGGGGTGGACCAGGACAGACGAGCCGTTGAGACGGCCTGGAAAAATGCCCGGGAGAATAAGCTGGATAATTGCACTTTTATCGCGGCCAGCGCGGAAGATGGGGTTATGCGGGTGTTAAAGGAAACAGATTCCGCAGATGTTGCCGTTCTGGACCCGCCCAGGGCAGGAGCCAAGAAGGAAGTTCTCAATATTCTATCCTTGCTTCATCCCTCAAAGATCCTTTATGTCTCCTGCGAACCGCCGACACTGATGCGGGACCTGGCTCGACTTCAGGCTTTGGGTTATCATGTAAAGAGGATCCAGCCGCTGGACATGTTTCCGCAGACTTATCATGTTGAGGTGGTAGCAGAACTTATTAAAACAGGGACCAAGGGCTCCAGGGTCCAAGTGGTCCAGCGAAACAACAGAAACACTTGAACCCTCTTTAGGCGCTTAGCGCCTCATTAATACAAACATGTTTGTAAGAAGGAAATGTCTCCCGATAAATCCCCCCTAACCCCCCTTTGGCAAAGGGGGGAAGGGGG
>JASEHN010000520.1 GCA_030018715.1 Thermodesulfobacteriota bacterium
TCCGTTCGTGGTGAGCTTGTCGAACCACAAAAAAATACTTTTGCAAGAGGCTCAATAAAAAGGAAATAATTATCCGTTTTTATCTGCGCAAATCTGCGTCCTATTAAATTTAGGTTCAGGAGTCGTTTCATGCACGTGGCTTTGGTGAATAGCAATTTCATTAAACCTCCGATAGCCCCTATCGGTCTGGATTATGTCGCCGAAGCTTTAAACGCTTCAGGACATCAGGTAGAAATTTGCGATCCTCTGGGGGCGGACGACTGTAATGTGGCGATCATTCAATTCTTCCGGCAGAGAGAATTCGACCTCGTCGGAGTTACCCTGCGGAACACGGACGACTGTGTGTTTACCAGCCGCCAGTCTTTCCTGGAAACATTCTGCGCCATGGTGAAAAATATTCGCCAATATACCGAGGGGTTGATTATCCTGGGCGGGGTTGGTTTCTCGGTCATGCCGGAGGAAGTTTTAAACCTCTGTGGAGCCGATGCGGGAATATGGGGTGAGGGAGAATTTTCCTTGGTGGATCTGGCCAATCGGTTGGAAGAGAAAAAGCCATGGTTGGACCTCCCCAATCTCATCTGGCGAACCCATGATCGCTGGCACCGCAACCCGTCATTAACTCGACCTTTAAGGGATCTGCCGCCCATGAGTCGAAGCTGGATAGACAACCGCCGCTATTTTAACGAAGGCGGACAGGCCGGCTTTGAGACCAAACGCGGATGCCCTAAACATTGCATTTATTGCGCCGATCCCATCGCCAAAGGGAACGAAATAAAAACCCGCCCGCCCCAAGCCGTAGGAGATGAGTTGGAAAGGCTTCTCGAGCAGGGAATCGATCATCTGCACACTTGCGATAGCGAGTTCAATTTACCCTACGAGCATGCTTTGGAGGTATGCCAGGAGATCATCCGCCGCCATCTCGGGGAAAAACTGCGCTGGTATGCTTACTGCGCCCCTGTCCCCTTCTCGCCGGAATTAGCGCGGACCATGCGCAGGGCCGGTTGCGTGGGCATTAACTTCGGAGTGGATAGTGGCGACGGGGAAATCTTGCGACGGCTCGGACGCGATTTCTCCCCCGATGACATCGCTCAAACCGTGCGCTGGTGTAAAGAATCGGGTATAGCGGTCATGCTCGACCTTCTGCTCGGATCGCCGGGGGAAAGCAAAGGGAGCCTTGTCCGCACCCTCGAGCTGATGAAACATATGGAACCAGAGAGGGTGGGAGTGGCCGTAGGGGTACGGGTCTATCCTGGAACCGAGCTCGCCCACCAGGTTAAGAGCGATGGGCGGCAGGAGGGCCTGGTGGGAGGAAGGAATGGGTCAGAGCCCCTCTTCTTCCTTGAGCCGCGCATTGCCCCTTTCGTTTTTGACCTGCTGGATGAGCGGATAGGCGCGGACCGGCATTTCTTCTTCTTTGACCCTTCCAGGCCAGAGCAAAACTACAATTATAACGCCAACCAGCGGCTTTCCGAGGCGATCGGGAAAGGATATCGGGGCGCCTACTGGGATATTTTACGCCGCTATGAATAATCGCCCCTGGCCGTTGCTCAAAGGCCTTCGCTGCGCACTTTCACTCCAGTCAATTCCTCCCATTGAGTGATGACGACCGGATAATATTTTTTGCTTTTTCCTGCGGCCCGGGCGCTTTCATAGACCTGCATGGCCAGGGCACCGAAGGGAAGGGGAACGTGCAGATTCTGGCCAGTCTCCAGAGCCAGCCCGAGGTCCTTCATCATATAGTCAACGGAAAAGCGCCCCTCTTCGAAAAATCCTTTCATTACCGATTGGCCGACCTGGTTCTTTAAGGCAAAGCTTCCGGCGGACCCTTGGCAAAGGGCTTCATGGAGGAGGGTAGGTTTCACTCCGGCTTTTACTCCCAGAACCAGGGCTTCGGAGAGTAAAGCCATCGTTCCCCCTAAGATAAGGTTGTTGACCATTTTTACCACGTGACCGCACCCCGCGTCTCCCACATGGAAGATGTCCGTCCCCATGGCTTTTAGGATCTCCAAGCACGCCTCGAAAACTTTTTTCTCACCCCCCACAAAGATGCTTAGCGTTCCGGATTCGGCTGCCGGAACTCCCCGCGCCACCGGCGCGTCCAACATCGATGCCCCTTTTGCGGCCAGGGCCTGGGCGACCTCCCGGCTCGTAAGGGGATCGATCGTGCTCATTTCAATCAGGGTGGCTCCAGGCTTTATTCCCTCCCTAACTCCTTTTTCCCCGAATACGGCGGCTCTTACCTCCGGAGGCGCAGGAAGGATGGTTATGACCACTGGACAATTTGCGGCCACTTCTTGGCCAGACCCGCAGGCCCGGGCTCCCTGAGCAATCAGCGGTTTCATCTTTTCGGGAAGGATGTCGTATACCCAGAGAGAAAAACCCTTCTTGATCAGGTTCAACGCCATGGGCTTGCCCATGGCTCCCAGACCTATAAATCCAATTGCTCTGGCCATAGACCCTCCTTTGAATCCTCTATTCATTAAAATTTTTGGATCTGCTCCAAATTAGATTCTTTACGGCGACCTGTTAGCCATGAGAGTTTTATTTCGAATATCGGTCCAATGAACTTTATTCAATTGTCAGATTCTCCTCCAGTAGCCCGCGCACATGCGTTTCGATCGCTTCATGCATGTTTCTTTCCGCCACTTCACGAGTAGCCCCAGTTGCCACACAGCCGGGCAAATCCGGGAAGTAGGCTGAATAATTCCCGTTGGCCTTTTCAATGACCACCAGGAAACGATACATCTTACTTCACCTTTTTATGTTATCACGTATTTTCATTTCAATCCGACTGTCCCAGCATATTCTTTAACCCATTCTTCATGGAAGGGCCAGTGCTTAAATCCTTCTGGCGGGACGACTTAAACTACTCCCCCGGACGGAATTGGTTGTCGGCCTTTCCCAAAGCGGTCCCAGTGGACTTTATTCGATTGTTAGACTCTTAAATAAGATCAAGTTTTGATTTTTTCTTATCACCTTTTATCTTTGTGGTCAAGGGCCTAGCATTTCTCCTGGCCTTTCTCCCTTGCCCTAGCGTGAGTTTCCTACTTATCGCGGTTTGGACGTTGGA
>JASEHN010000021.1 GCA_030018715.1 Thermodesulfobacteriota bacterium
AAGCGGAAACCCAACCGATGCTTCCGGCGCGTTCCGCTCTAACCCCCGGCCCTCTACAAAGGTGGTAAAACCACTTTTTCAAACCGCTAAATTGATGCCTAACGTTCAATTTTTGAAAATTATATTAAGCATATTTTAATTTTATCTGTGTTTATCGGTGGTTATCTGTGTCCTAAATTTAATTTTTTAAGATATTTCTTTATATCTCTGTGATCTCTGTGCCCTCTGTGGCTAATTTATGCTCGTCCGCTACTATGTTGTTGACTCTCTCTAAATCGCTGTCTATGAATTGCAGCAGGTAAAGTTTTCGGTATTCCCCATCTTTTTCCAGGAGCTCTTCGTGAGTTCCTTCTTCGGTAACAACGCCGTTGGAAATGACCACAATGCGGTCCGCTTTGCGGATAGTGGAGAGGCGATGGGCAATCACCAGGGTGGTACGCCCCTGCATCAGGTATTCCAATGCTTTCTGTACCTCAATTTCGGATTCGGAGTCCAAAGAGGAAGTTGCCTCATCTAAAATGAGAATCGGAGCATTTTTTAGAAGAGCCCGAGCGATACTAACGCGTTGGCGTTCTCCTCCGGAAAGCTTCGCCCCTTGTTCTCCGATTACGGTATCATATCCCTGGGGCAAATTTTGGATGAAATTATGGGCATAGGCGGCTTCGCCAGCTTTGACAATCTCCTCAAAGGGCTGGCCGATGTTTCCGTAGGCAATATTGTTCTTCACTGTGTCATTGAAAAGAATGGTTTGCTGGGTGACGATACCGATCATTCCTCTTAGGGACTCTACGGTAAAATCACGAATATCTACATCATCAATGAGAACTTTTCCGGAAGTAACGTCGTAGAATCTGGGTAAAAGGTTAAGAAGGGTGGTTTTCCCTCCGCCGCTGGCCCCGACAAAAGCCACAACTTCCCCTGTTTTCACCTTGATGTTGATATTCTTTAATACCCAATCTTCTTCATACTTGAACGACAGATCCCGGTACTCAATCCCCTTCGAGATGTTGGTGAGTGCTCTCGCTCCTGGTCGGTTGCGGATTTCCGGGACGGTGTCCAGAATCTCGAAAATGCGGGAGGCCGCCGCTAACCCCTGTTGCACTGTGTTGTTGACGTTACTCAGTCGCTTCACCGGCTCATAGAGCATCAGCAGGGCCGTTAGAAATGAAAAAAAAGTCCCGGGAGTGGCATCTCCTCTAATGACATTGTAACCGCCGTAGAAAACGATAAAGGCGATGCCCAGGCCGCCGAGCACCTCCATCAGAGGATGGGAAATGGCCCGCACACGAACTGACTTTATTGAAATCCCGAAGAGTTTTTTGTTCTCCCGGGCGAAGCGTTTCTGCTCATACTCTTCCATGTTAAAAGCCTTGACGATGCGGCTTCCAGAAATCGTCTCCAGGAGGATGGAAGATATGTCCCCCATGGTGGTCTGGCTGCGAGTGCTATAAGACCTGAGTTTTCTTCCGAATTTAACGATCGGATAAATAGCCAGCGGGAAGACAACCATGGCCGCGAAGGCCAGCTTCCAGTCCCGGTAGAATATCACGAAAACTAAGCCTACGATGGTAAAAACATCTTTCAACAGGCCTGTGACGGCATCGGTTACGGCTCCCTGAACCAGGTTCACGTCATTGGTGATGCGGGACATCAGAATTCCGGTGGGATTCCTGGTGAAAAAAGAAAGAGAAAGTGAGTGGATGTGGTTGTAAATCTTCTCCCGCAGGTCGGCGATGATCTTTTGGCCCACGTAGGACATAAGGTAGGCCTGTCCATAATCAAACAGACCTTTCAGAATGAAAATCCCGACGATGGCCAGAGGAATGAGTTTTAACATAAGCAGGTCCTTTTTAAAAAAAACATCATCGAGGACCGGTTTAACCAGGAAGGCTGAGGCTGCCGTGGCTGCTGAGACAAAAAGCATGCAAACCATGGCCCCGGCCAGGCGGCTCCAATAAGGTTTGACAAACTGTAAAAGTCTACGGTAAAGGGACATAAAATAAAAACAGGTAATTGGTTATGGGCAATTGACTATCGATAATTGACCATTGTTTACTGGACGATGTGGAAAATTTTCACCGATCATCTCCAGGGCCATTTTGGCCACCCGCTCTGCCGCCCCGGCAGTGCCAAGTTTTCCGCGCACTTCGGCCAATCCCTGAATCATCTCCTTCCGGTAGGATTCATCATCCAATATTTTCAACGCTTCAGCGGCGATCCGTTCTCCATTGGCCTCTTTTTGCAGAAGTTCAGGCACAACACCTCTGCCGGCAACGATATTCACCAGGCCAACCCAGTTCACCTTCACCAGCGCTCTCCCGACCCAATAGCTTACGGGAGAAACGTGATAGACGATCACCATAGGTTTGTTAAGGATGGCCGTCTCCAGAGTGGCGGTACCCGAGGCAACGATGGCCAGGTCCGCGGCTTTGATGGCCTGGTAGGTCTTCCCTTCCACGAATTCAATGGGGATAGAAGGATGCTGCCAGAATTCCTTTACCTCCGGCAAACTCAAGGTCGGGGCAATGGGCAGGATAAATCTTGCTCCCGGTTTTTTCCCCATTATGATCCCGGCAGCCCGGGCCATGCTCGGCAACAAGGATTTAACCTCTTTGGTCCGGCTTCCGGGAAGGATGGCGATGAGCGGGTTACCCCGCCATTCTCCTCTCTCAACAGGAGAAGTTTCCTCTTTACTTACATCCAGCACATCCAGGAGGGGATGGCCGACAAATTCCGCATCGAGGCCGGCGTTTTTGTAGATGGAAACTTCGAATGGCAGGATCACGGCCATTTTGTTAACCCGGCTGGCGATTTTATGCACCCGGCCCGAGCGCCAGGCCCAGACCTGAGGGCTGATGTAATAAAGAACCGGCACCCCCGCCCTCTTGGCTTCCCGGGCCAGGAGGAGGTTGAAATCCGGAAAATCTATAAGCACCAAAAGGGCCAGGTGGTTTGTCCGGATAAATTTCTTTAATTGCCGATAGGCTTTGAGCAAGCTGCCGATTCGTGAAAAAACCTCGGTAATGCCCACCACGGCTAACCGGGAAGAGTCGATGATGATCTCCACCCCGGCCTGGCTCATAAGTCCATTCCCCACCCCATACACCTGAACATCCGGACACAGGCGAATTATGCTCCTGGCCAGGCCGGAGCCATGAAGGTCTCCAGAGGCCTCCCCGGCCACGATCAGGATTTTTTTCTTTGCAGAGCTCAAAAAACAATCTTCTTTCCTGTGACCGCCCTTACCAGGAGGAGTCCATAAGGCCTTTCCTTTTTTCATAAAAAGAGGCAACGGAAGGGATCTTTTCCATATTCGCCTGAATCTGCTCGTTGATTTCCATGGCCAGGGCCAGGGCTTTTTTCCCATCTTCCCCTGTTACTACCGGAGCCTTTCGCTTAAGGACCGAGTGGATGAAAGAATTAATTTCCGTCTGCAAGGCATCTCCTGGTTCCACTTTTACCTGATCCATAGAAATTCTAACTTTTTGTCCCTCATGATCGAGGACACGATGGTACACGGCCGCTTTTTTCGCGGCGTAATCCACGGTTAAATAGGTATCCGGTTGAAAAATGCGGATCCGCCGCTGGTCTTCAACGGAGATGCGGCTGGCCGTGATATTGGCCACGCAGCCGCTGACAAACTGCATGCGCACGCTGGCAATGTCCACCTTGTCCGTGAGCACCGGAACTCCCACCGCATGGATTTGTTCCACTGCTGAACGAACGAAGCTGCCAATAATATCCAGATCGTGAATCATCAGGTCCAGCACCACGTCCACGTCCGTGCCCCGGTCCCGGAAAGGAGTAAGCCGGTGGGACTCGATAAAAAGGGGCGTCCGGATTTTTTCGCGGACAGATAGAATAGCCGGATTGAACCTTTCCAGGTGGCCTACCTGTAAAATTCGCCCGCATTGTTTAGCCGCGACAATCAGGTCGTCCGCTTCCCCAAGAGTTGAGGCAATGGGCTTCTCCAGGAGGACATCGCTTCCGGCCAGTAAAAAATCTTTGGCCACCCGGTAATGCTGGTCAGTGGGCACAACCACGCTCACTGCGTCCACTTTCCCTAAGAGCTGGTGGTAGTCGTGAAAGACTTTGGCGCCCACTTTTTCAGCTAATTCTTTCGCTCTATCGGGAACGATGTCCACTAATCCGGTGATTTCGACCCCGGGGATGGCCGCATATTTTTCCACATGAAATTTACCCAGGTAGCCGATGCCGACAACTCCGACCTTTAGTTTACGGAGTGAAAACCCGGAGGTTTGGCTTTTTAAATGCCCATGAGGCATAATTGATTCCTGTCGGCTTCCTGGATGACTTTTTTCATATCAACCACAATGGTCCTTCCGGCTTCGACGGCCAGGGCAGATGCCCCGGCCTTTTTTAAGGTATGGATGGTCGATAGTCCGATAACCGGTAGATCCATCCGCAGGTCTTGCCTGGGTTTGGATATTTTTATGACCAATACATCGCCCCGGCCCAGTTTTCCGCCGCGGCGGACGGCTTCGTCCGTTCCCTCGATGGCTTCCACAGCCAGAACCATCTGGTCTTTGATCACCACGCTCTGTCCCACATCCAGGCGGCCAACTTTTTTGGCGATCTTCCAGCCAAAATCAAGGTCCCGTTTCTCCCGTTCGGTGGGCTGCCTCGCAGTCCAGCAACCCTTCGGAGCCATGGCTTCTTTCAAAAAGGCTGCCGGGCTTTCCACCCGAATTCCTTCGCTTTCAATTTCCCGGGCAATGGCCCGCAGGATGGCGTCATCTTTCTTGTCGGGAAGCTGGCTTAGAACCTTGATGGCCCGAAGATCAGGTTTGGCCCGGGAAAAAAAATGGGTCTTGGCCACTCCGCCTATAAAGATAGCCCTCTTTATTCCTTCCTGCAAAAGAAAATCGATTATTTTTCCCAATTCCCCGATCTGCACCCAGTGCAGGGTATCCACAAATGATTTTAAATCTTTTCGCGTCTCGCCGAGATGTCCGACAGCCACAACCCGGTGGCCGGCCGCCCGCATGTTTTGGGCCAGGAGCGCTGGAAGTTTGCCGTTCCCGGCAATCATCCCTATGGCTTGCTTCATCGACAGACTCCTCGCTTGGAATTCTTCAGGAAGGCCAGCAAGTGTCTGATTTCCGGCAAATCCGGAACTTCTTTTTCTGCTTTTTCCAATGCTTTATTGAGAGTTAGATGAGAGCGAAAAAGAATCCGGTAGGCCTGTTTTAAAGCCGCCAGGGTCGCTTCCGGAAAGCGGTGCCGCTTCAAGCCCACGGAGTTCAACCCGAAAAGTTTAGCCCGGTTTCCGGCGGCGCACATGTAGGGGGGGATGTCTTTGGGGACACCGGAAGCCCCTCCGATAATGGCATAACAACCCACTCGAACGAACTGGTGGATGGCTACCAGTCCTCCGACGATGGCAAAGTCTTCTACTAAGATGTGCCCCGCCAATGTTGAGGCGTTGGCCATGATGACCTGATTGCCTACCCGGCAATCATGGGCGATATGGGAATAGGCCATGATGAAATTGCCCTGCCCCAGAATCGTTTCTCCTCCTCCTTCGAGCGTGGCCCGGTGGATCGTCACAAATTCCCGGATGACGTTGTCGTTCCCGATGATCACCCGGGTCGGCTCCCCCCGATAACGCATGTGCTGCGGCGCCGCACCGATGGAAACAAATGAGAATAGATGGCATCGTTCGCCGATCTCGGCCCACCCTTCCACGATGACATGGGAATCAATTATGGTGTCCTTACCGATACGCACATTTTCGCCGATCAAACTGTAGGCCCCAATTTTTACTCCGGGGGCAATGGTAGCCCGGGGATGGACGATCGCTGCAGGATGGATATCCAAGGTTTGCTCCTTTTAAAAGCTATCAGCTTTCAGCATTCAGCCCTCAGATCATCAAGGGTTTTATTCTTCTGCAGATTTCTTTGCTGGGCGCTGAATGGCTTCTTCCAACAATTTGATCTTTTTTTCCAAAGCGTTTAAAGTCCGCTTCATTTCCGGCAGTTTTTGAAAAACAGCTTGAGCCCGCAGCCATTCCCGGTGGTGAAAAGCCAGGTAACCGGAGACAACTTGTCCTGGGGGCACATCCTGGCTGACGCCAGATTGGGCCCCGACCATGGCCCCATCGCCAATTTTGATGTGGTCACCCACCCCCACCTGACCGCCCAGGGCTACTCGATTGCCCACCTCGGCGCTCCCGGCAATGCCCACCTGGGCGACAATCAGGGTGTCCTCCCCTATGGTTACGTTATGCCCGATCTGGACAAGGTTATCGGTCTTTACTCCTCTCTTGATCCAGGTTTTACCCATGGCTGCCCGATCCACGGCGCAGTTGGCCCCGATTTCCACATCATCGTCCACCTGCACTATGCCCACCTGGGGAATCTTCACGTGCCGGAATCCATCGCGGGCAAAACCAAAGCCGTCGCTTCCGATAATGGTTCCCGGATGAATGATAACCCGCTTCCCGATGATACACCGGTCCATGACCACCACGTTGGGATGGAGAATTGTTCCTTCTCCCACCCGGGCAGATTCCCCTATATAAACCCCGGGATAAAGGACTACGCGGTCATCGATCTGGCTGCCAGCGGCGAGGAAGACAAAGGGATAGATGGAAACGTCTTTACCTATCTTCACCCCCTGGCCGACATGGGCTAAAGAGTCGATTCCCGTTGGCGAATAAGGTTGGGCCGAGAAAAAGGTCTGGACTTTGGCATAGGCCAGGTAAGGGTTTGGAATCCGGATCACGGGTTTGGCGCAATGAGGAAGGGACGGAGGGACAATGGCTGCGGAAGCTTTCGTTTTTTCCAGCCGGGAGATGTTTTTAAGATCGGCCAGAAAGGTGATCTCCCCTTCCCGGGCTTCCTCCAGACTGGCCACACCTAATATTTCGAGAGCAGCGTCTCCCTCAACTTTTCCTCCGACCAAAGCCGCCAGTTCTTCGAGGGTGGCCTTACTCTTCATTTCTTCTCTTTTGCCTGAATTCATTTTTGTTTCTGGTCTATCCTCTTGATTACTTCTTCGGTCAGGTCCAACACGGGGGAAATGTAGAGAATAGTGGGCTGGTTTTTTTCCAGGATGACGGTATATTTCCCTTCTTCCCCCATTTTTTTGACGATCTCTTCCATGGTTTTTAAGATGCGGTCGGTTAATTCCCGGTCTCTCCGGCGCAGGTCTTCCTCATAGTCACGCTGCAGGCGCTGCAGGGCGACCAATTTTGCCTGATAATCGCGTTCTCTTTCTTTGCGCACGCTCTCGCTCAGGACCGCTCCGCGTTTCTCCAGGTCTTCTTTGATTTTCTCCAGCTCTTTTTGCTTTCCGGAAAAATTTTTCTGCATTTTTTCCACTTCCGCGGTAATCAACTTTTTCGCTTCCTTGCCGGCTTCGCAAAAATTTAAAGCCTTTTGTATGTCCACGTAGGCAATTTTTAACGGTTCTGTGGCCAAAGCCGGCAGAAGCCAGGCCAGCAAGAATACCCATGACCAAAGTAAAACCCAGACTCTTTTCATCCCTCTCTCCTTGATATTAAATTTACCACAAAACGGCCCAAGAAAAATCCCAACAGAACTTAGAATTCGGGAGATTCCCAGGGCCATCTACGGTCTTTCCTTGTTCACCTTAAAAGAACGTTCCGATGGAAAAATCCCATCCCTGGCGCTGCTCGTCTTCTCTGGGACTTAGGTTGTAACCCCATTCCAGCCTCAGGGGGCCGATGGGAGAAATCCAGCGGAGTCCTCCTCCCACACTCGTCCGCAAATTATCCAGCCGATATGGCTCCCCTATGTCAAAGGCGTTACCCGCATCGAAAAAAATAAGGCCTTTCAGTTTGATCCCCGGTATCAGGGGAAACGTGGCTTCAAAATTGAACAGCAACTCTTTGTCGCCCCCGATGACTTCGCCGGTAGCGGCTTTGGGGCCGATGGTGAAGGCTTTGAATCCCCGGACGGTGTTGATCCCGCCCAAACGGTAACGTTCATACAGGGGAATGGTATGGCCTTCATTGCCCTGAATGTACCCGATGCGGCCCCGGCCCATAAAGGTCATTTTCCACAAGGGGGTAGTGAACCAGACAGAGCTGGCTGAGTATCTGGTGAAGAAGTTGCTTCCGCCTAACAGGCCTCCGGCATACTCCACACTGACCGAGTTGTCCGAACCCTTGCTGGGTTCTAAAAAATTATCGCGGGTGTCCCGGCGCAAAGCAGCGCTTATGCTGCTGGTCGTTGAAGTGCCCACCTGTTCCTGGATAAGGATCGAGGCAACATCTTTTACGTCGCTTATGTCAACCTGTTCATGTTTGTAGGAAGAATACCCGCGTACATCCTCGAACAAGGGAAACCCGAAACGAACCCCTCCGCCGGATTTTAAGACAGTATAATCCGTGTACTCTCTGCGAGTGCGGTAGATATCTCCCCCCGCAGAGACGCGCGTGTCAAAGAGCCAGGGTTCAGTGAAGGAGAGGTTGTAGTACTGCGAGATGGCGCCTAATTGCGCGGAAAGGGTCAATTTTTGACCGCGGCCGAAAAGATTAGCTTGAGAGATCTGCACCATGGCCATAAACTGGTCAATCGAGCTGTACCCACCCCCCACGCTCAACATCCCCGTCGGGGCTTCTTCAACCTGCACATTCAGGTCCAATTTATCGTCTGCGCTTCCTTTCTTGCTGCTAAGATTTATCTCATTGAAATAGCGCAACATGTTCAGGTTTTCGCGGCTTTTCTTCAAGGAACTCAAGCTGTAAAGTTCCCCTTCCACGGCTTTGAGCTCCCGGCGGATGACTTTGTCGCGGGTCTTGGTATTGCCCATGATGTTGATCCGCTCAAAATAAACTTTGCTGCCTTTATGGATATCAAAGATCAAATCCACCAAATCGTGCTCTTTATGGAAGACGGTTTGAGGGCTGACATCTACGAAGGCATGCCCTTTATCGGCATACTCGTCAGTAAGCTGGGAAACGCTATCCCGCACCTTATCCCGGTTGAGTATTTCTCCCGGATGGACATTTATCAGTTTGAATAAATCCTCTTTGGGAGTGATCAGGTCGCCTATGATGTCCACCTTGCCCACTTTGAACTGGCGCCCTTCTTCTATGGGGATAACAACATAAAGCTGGTGTTGGTCATGGGTTACCTGAGGTTTGCCCACTTTCATCTGGAAGAACCCTTTTTGCATATAAAAAGCCACGAGGGCATCCAGGTCCCTTTCCAGGGTCTCCTCTTTAAACGTCCCGGCCTTGGTCATCCAGGAGAAAAAGCCTTCCTCCTTGGTCTCGGGCAGAAGTTTTTTCAATTGTTCATCGGAGAAATGGGCATTGCCCGAGAATTTTATGTTACGGATACGGATCTTTTTATGCTCCTGAATGTGATAATGAACGAGCGCTTCTCCCGGGCGGGGTGTTTCTATCTCATACTGTACTTCGGCGGCAAAAAAAGCCTCTTCCCGGTATTTTTGCAGAATTTTATTCATGCTTTCTTTCACGACGTTCAGGTTCAAGACGGTGCGGGGCTTGAGGTCTATGACTTCCTGAAGCTCGCTGGTTTTTATGGCTTTGTTACCCTTAAATTTAATTTCCTTGACGACCGGCTTCTCCTCGACAATGAAAACGATAGCTTTCCCCCGAACCCAATCTCGCTTTTCCGCCCGGACTTCCCGGAAGTATCCCATCTGGTAGATGATTTTCAGGTCTTCGCGCACGCTGCGGGGGGACAAAATATCCCCGTCTTTTAGCTTAATCTGGGCCCGGATAGCGCTCTCATCTATGGCTTTATTCCCTTCAATCAAAACTTTGGCAACTAACTCCCTTTTTAAAATCTTTACATTTATTTCCCGGCTTAACCGGCCGGCGATTTGTTCCAGGCTTTCCGGATCTTTTCCCTCAGCAAAAGCTGAAACAACTACCTGAGGTTGATGAACGTCCAGGATGCGGGCATCTAAGCTTATGGATCCGTTTATGCGGGTGATGGATCCGGAAACGATGTAGTCCGCATCTACTGCCGCTCCGATTGCCCGGGCCTGCTGTTCTCCTGGTTCCATTCGCCCGAAACGAGTCAAAGCCTCTTTTATCTTCTCTTCCTCCACCAGAATAATCCGCTCATCTTTGGTAAGTTCCGTGGAGAGGGTTTTGGCCACCTGTTGCGGCCAAAATTCAACCTTTGCCTGATCCGGCGCATAAACCCGGAAAGGGATGAGGCCAATCTTCACCACCTCTTGCCCCCCGGCCTTGCCCGGTAGCAAAGCAGCGTTTGCCAGCAAGAAGAAAAACACTCCCAATAGAATCCGTTTGTTCATCTACCCCAGTTTTCTCCCTCAGCCTTCGGGTCAGGGTTTCCCTTTCGATTGTATTTTTACCCGGGAGATCCATCGCTTCTCCCTTCCGCTCGCGGCCGATTCCCCCTTGAGGAGATCAGCCGTTTTCAATGAGCTGGCCATCCGCCAGAAGAACCCGGCGGTTCATTCTAACAGCCAGCGCGGGATTATGCGTTACGACAACAATCGTGATCCCTTGTTCCCGATTAATGTGCACCAATAAATTATGCACTTCCTCGCCGGTTTGCGTATCCAGATTTCCTGTCGGTTCGTCGGCTAAGATTACCCGTGGATTCAGCATCAGGGCCCGGGCTACGGCTACCCGCTGTTGTTCCCCTCCGGAAAGTTCTCCGGGTTTATGCATCAGGCGATCGCTAAGCCCTAATTGGTTTAAGATTTTTTCTCCGTTCTTTGCCGCTTCTTTAGGACTCATGCCCTGAATCAAGCCGGGCATGATGGTGTTCTCCAGGGCGTTGAATTCCGGGAGCAGGTGATGAAATTGGAAAACGAATCCGATGTAGTGATTCCGAATCTCGGCCAAAACCGCTTCGCTGCGATTTAAAAGGTCCATGTCCTGGAAATAGACTTGGCCCTCCGTAGGCCGTTCTAATGCCCCCAGAATGTGCAAAAGCGTGCTCTTGCCGGCGCCCGAAGCTCCCTCGATTGCCAGCATCTCGCCCGGCATGATCGTAAGGTCGATGCCTTTCAGGACTTCAATAACCTTTCCACTTTTCCCGAAGATGAAAGATTTTTTCAGACCCTGGACTTGGAAGAGCGGCTTGTTCCCCGACTTCATGGATGGAGTCAGACCAAACCCTCCTTTGCCGGGCTTTCCCGGAAGACCCCCAGAGCCTTCATTTTTTCTCCCAGACGAAGGTGCAGGGATTCTTCGAGAATTTGCCTGATTTCCGGGTGGTTACTGATAATATGATCGAAATCATCTTTGGCCAGGCGAAGCAATTCAGCTGACTGCAATACTTTTACCGAGGCCGTGCGCGGTCGGCCCGTGAGCAGAGAGATCTCCCCAAAAAAATCTCCTTCCTGCAGTCGCGCCAACGGTAACGGGTCTCCCTTTAAGTCCAGCGTGAAAACCTCTACCCGGCCTTTTTTGATGATGTATAAAGAATCGCCCGGAGCCCCCTCTTCCAGGACCGTCGCTCCCACAGGAAACTCCTCCATCTGTAGCTTTCCTAAAATTTGTTTCCGTTCCTGCGGGGGAAAGGAGCGAAAAAGCTCGGAAGTAGCCAGAAGGGTATCCAAAACCCGCTCTTTATAAAATTGCAAAAGAACTTCGGATATGCTGGGAAACTCCCGAATAATCTCCTCCATGTCCTTTTTGGTGATCTCCAGGATTTCCGCTTCTTCGAGAGCCTCGACGGTTGCCTGACGCCGGGAATTGGAGAAAAATCCAAACTCTCCGAAAAAATCCCCTTCTTTAAGATCACTGACGGATATCTTTTCCCCGCTAACATTGCGCCGGAACACACCCACTTTTCCATGACTGATGATAAAAATCGAATCCCCCGGTTCTCCTTCCTGACAAATTACCGATCCTTGGGGAAACGGTTTAGACTGAATCTTTTCCATCACCCGGGCCAGTTCATCCTTTTTCAGGTCTGAAAAAAGCGGAATTAGCGGCAGGGAACTTACGACTTCCTTCCGGGCAGGTTCCCCCATCTGATGCTCGATTTTTTCTTCTGCGACCATCTCCCGTTTGGCGTAGAGTTCGGCCAATTGCGCGTGAATATTGGACCGGGAAGGGTCCAGCCGCAGAATGACTTTATTCACGGCGATGGCCTGTACTAAGAATCCGTTCAGGGAAATTTTATCGGAGGCCCTGCCGTAGGCCTCCAGGGCCTCTGCCCGCTTGCCCATCCTCCCTAATAAGTCCCCCATCTTAACCAGCAGATAGAAGTTCTTGGGCTCTCTGGCTATTTTTTTCTTCAAATCATGGAATTCTTTTCCGTACTTCCCCTCGGAAAACAAGCCATCCAATAATCCAGCCATTTTGCCCTCCTTTGGTGGGAAAAAAATAAAAAATTATTCATAGCGCAACGCCTCTGCCGGGTCGAGCTTGGATGCTTGCCAGGACGGGTAAAGAGTAGCCAGGAAACTGATTCCGATAGCCGAAGAAGCCACCAGGAAGAAATCGATCACATTGGTCTTCACGGGGAGGCGCGAGATGTAATAGATGTCGCTGGGAAGGGATATGAACTGGTATTTGGCCAGGAGGATACAAATCGCATACCCGGCGATGAGCCCCACGATCGTTCCTACCACCCCGATGATTAAGCCCTCAAAAATAAATATGCGCATGATGGATTTGGCCGTGGCCCCCATGGATTTAAGAATGGCAATGTCTTTGCTTTTTTCCATCACCACCATGATCAGAGAACTTACTATCCCGAACGCCGCCACCAGAACGATAAGGACGAGGATGATGAACATCACCGTCCTCTCTAACTTTAAGGCGGCAAAAAGACTTTTGTTCATCTGCATCCAGTCCTTAGTCCAGAAGGGGAAGCCCAGCTCCCGGCGAATCTTGTCGGCCACTTTCTTAACGCCATAAATGTCTTTTACTTTGACTTCCACCCCCGAAACAGCATCGTTCATGGCCAGGAACTTTTGAGCGCTTTTCAGGGAAATGTAAGCCAAGGATGTGTCGTATTCGTACATTCCCGAGTCAAAAATTCCGGCAACCCGAAATTTTTTCATGGGAGGGCCACCCCCCAGAGGAGATAGAGCGCCCAGGGGAGATACCACCACCACTGTGTCTTCGAACTGGACCCCCAGGTTATTGGCGAGTTCTTTGCCGATGAAGATCCCGGGGTGACCCGAAGACTCTTCCTCTTTTAGCAGGCTAATGAGCGACCCCTTTTTAAGGGTATCCTGGATATTGATCACCCGCCCGGCCGTATTCGGGTCGATCCCCCGGAGGGCAATCCCGTGAACGTTTGTCTCCGAGGTTAACATGGCCTGGCTGAAAATGAAAGGTGTAGCGGCTACAATCCCTTCAACCCCCTGCACTTTCTTGATGACCTCTTGATAATCCCGCATGGCAGAGCCGTGCTGCAGAATGACCAGATGGGCATTGGTCCCCAGAATTTTTGTCTTCAAATCTTCCACAAACCCGCTCATCACCGACAGGACCACCACCAGAGCCATAACCCCCAAAGCGACCCCGGCCATGGAGAGAACCGTGATCAACGAGATGAATATCTGCTTCCGTCTGGCCTTAAGATACCGAAGGCTTATGAAAAGTTCATAACGCATAAATTAGTTTTCAGCTTTCAACCATCTGCAAAAACCGACCAGCAGGATTTTGCTGATCGCTGATTGCTATTCTTTCTCCGGGCGCATCTGCGGGAAGAGAATCACGTCGCGGATGGAAGGAGAATTGGTAAAGAGCATGACCAAACGATCCACTCCTATCCCTTCCCCGGCAGCCGGCGGCATTCCATATTCCAGGGCCCTGAGGAAATCATCATCAATCAGACCGACTCCCTCATCCCCCCCCGCTTTGATCCTGGCCTGTTCATTCAATCTTTCCCGCTGGTCTATCGGGTCGTTTAGCTCGGAAAAAGCGTTGGCGATCTCCCGGCCGAAGATGTAAAGCTCAAAACGGTCCACCACCTCCGGATTTCGATCATTCCTCCGGGCCAGAGGGGAATCTTCAATCGGATACTCTGTTACAAAAGTCGGCTGAATCAGGTGCGGCTCCGCCACTTTTTCAAAGATATCTACCAGGACTTTTCCCAAAGGCTCGTGGCCCGTTAGTTCCATCCCCAATTTTTTTCCATACTGAAAAATTTTTTGATGATCTTGCAGGTCTTCTTCTCTTAATTCCCCATACATCAGCAAACCCTCGCGGATGGTGAGTCGTTTCCAGGGAGGGGTGAAATCAAGCCGGGCGCCCTGGTATTCCAAAATCTTATCTCCAACGAGTTCCTGGGCTAAGGAAGAAAACATTGTTTCCGTCAAATCCATCAGGTCCCCATGGGTCGCATAAGCCTGGTAGAACTCCAGCATGGTGAATTCCGGATTGTGCTGGGTGGAGAGTCCTTCATTGCGAAAGTTGCGGTTGATCTCGAACACCCGCTCAAAACCACCCACCAGTAGTCGCTTGAGGTACATCTCCGGAGCTACGCGCAAATACAGCTCCATGTCTAAGGTGTGATGGTGAGTTTTGAAGGGGCGGGCCGTGGCGCCGCCGGGGATGGGCTGCATCATTGGAGTCTCCACCTCCAAAAATCCCCGGTCCGTCAAGAAATTTCTGAGAAAAGCAGTTGTCCGGCTTCTGATAATAAACACTTCCCGGGTGCGGGGGGTCACGATGAGGTCCACATAACGTTGCCGGTAGCGGGTTTCCTGATCGACTAAACCATGCCATTTTTCCGGTAGAGGCCGGAGAGATTTAACCAGAAGTTCCAGCTCTTCCACCATGATGGTAAGTTCCCCTGTTCTGGTTCGGAAAAGTTTTCCCCGGACCCCGATGATATCCCCGATGTCCAGGTTGCGAATGACCTCCTGGCTGGTTTCTTCCATCTTGTCCCGCCGGAAGTACCCCTGCATACGGCCTGTTCGGTCCTGGATGTGGCAGAAAGCCGCTTTCCCGAAATTATTCAAGCGCATAAGGCGGCCTGCCAGGGAAAACCGTTCCGGTAAGGCTTGCAAGTCTTCTTCGCTATGGTTTCCGTAAGAGGCCCGAATCTCTTCTACTGAATGACTGACCCGAAAAGAATTGGGGTAGATGGGGACCCCCTTTTTTCTTAGCTCTTCAGCCTTCTTTCTTCGCTGGAGAAAAAGTTCTTTTAGTTCTTCCACTTGGCACTCGGTCGAATAATATAAATTGGTTTCAGGCGACACAACCTTTTGGAGACCTAAAAATATCTCAATTTTTACTCTAAGTCAAGCAAGAGTTGGCCCTTGCCCCCTTCACTTTTCATTTTCGTTCATAGTTTCAGAATGATGGTCAGGACCCGGCCCGAACGGGAGGGGGAATCTCTCGGGAGCACAAGGCAGTACTTCTTTCACTCCCTCTTTCATCCCCCTCCCGTCCGGGCTTCGCCTATCACTGTGAATTCATCAATTCATTCAAAAGTGAAGGTGGGCAAAAGAGTTGGCGATTTCCTCGCGTTTCCCTTTTGTTCCGATGATGAACGGTAAACAGTGATGGTTTCGTAAAAAGTCCATCTGCGGCGTTGCGCTTCACCTTCGTCGTTG
>JASEHN010000521.1 GCA_030018715.1 Thermodesulfobacteriota bacterium
AGAACCCCCGCCTCCTCCGGAGGAAAAGATCTTTTGTCCCCGTGGCCAAGCGGAAACCCAACCGATGCTTCCGGCGCGTTCCGCTCTAACCCCCGGCCCTCAACAAAGGCTTTTGTACCATTTTTTCAAATCGCTAAACTGTTACAGCGAAGGAATGTCAATAAAATTGGCGACAATTGCCTCATCTTTAAAGAACGGGCAGCGGCCGACGGTTTAGCGCCAGCCGCTGCTATTGCAGCACGATCCTTCTTGCCACATCCTGGAAGAACTCCTTCGACCAGACCTCCAGAGTTTCTGGATTCTTCACAAAAGGCTCCACCTCCCTCCTAACTTGCTCTACGTTGAGCTTCTCAATCGCCTTCGATATCAGCGCCAGGAATTTCTCTCGAGTCAGGTGTTCATTTTCCTTCAGGTGCCCGCTCTGGAACATTCTTTTCTCCAGGTGGTTTAGGTGTAGCTGTGGGTGGTAGGCGGCATACCAGACCAGATCGTACCAGTCACGGCCCTTACCACGGCTCTTCCACTGCCGGCAGAGGACGGCGTGCATTTTGCCGGCGAAAAGGTCAGGAAGGACAAAGGCTCTGACCGAAAACGGGAGCGGATGCAGTAGAAACTTGTTTTCGGTGTCAAATCCCGGCGGTGGGTCCGTATCGACCTCGACCTTGATTTTCATGACCTGGCCACGCGGGATCTGCCTGGCGATTTCTTCGGCCGTCTCTATGACCAGCAGATGCTTCAGGGTGTCGGCCTTGAGGAATGCCGATTGGACCGGGCTCTCCTTCTTCTTCTCTCTTCTCTCCACGCTAACCTCGAACCCGAACGAACGGATCTCACGTTCCAGGGCGCCGACATAACGTGAAAGATCGAAATCGGGTATTGGTTGGAGCAGGGAAAAATCGAGGTCTTCGGAAAAACGGTCCATCCCGTAAAGTATCCGGAGGGCCGTGCCGCCGTAAAAGGCAGCCTTCTCAAAAAACTTGCTGCGCCAGAGGCCGAGCAGGGCAACTTCCTGCAGGATCTCCCGCAGGGCTCTCACGTAGTCCCCGACGCTTCGACACTGATGCCGGTCAAGCATGCGGACAATGGCGTCATTCATGGCCAATCTCCCGCCCGCTAAGCCCGCGGATCAAGCCGCCCAGCAGCCGGATCTTCCGGCTCCCGTAACGGGTAGCAATCAGAACGAGTATCTTGGCATCCAGCCTTTCCAATCCGCCGGGATCGATCCGCAGATGAGTCAACAGGTATTCCTTCATTTCGGCTTGACTGCGAACAGCCGTACCCCGGTCATCATGAATCTTGTCGGCTAATGCCTTTTCGGGAATCGCGATCAAGAAGGGACGGCCTCCTTCGAGTTCCACTCGATCGATGCCGATCGGATAGGCCGTCATGGGAATCTTGCGGTAAAGGAATAGGCCTACGGGGGTAGAAAAGCGTCGGCCGCGGCCGCACGTGACTGAGGTCACTGCCTCGACGCGCTCCGGGATCAGGCCATGATAGTGGAGGGCATAATCGAGGGATATATAGGAAGGCCCAAAGATCATGTTAGCCAGGACCTCTCTGGAAAAAGGCCGTCGGGCGTACCTCTCGCCGAAGACATAGATACCCTTCTTCACCCGGATGATGACCCCCTGCCGCAGCAGAGCGGTGATCTTGTCGCGGGGGCGCTCATACTCCCTGAGAACGTCCAAGAGGGTCTGGTAGTCAAACTCTTCCCCCGTTATCCTCTTTCTTAGCTCTTCAATCATCTTTTTTCCTAAGGTACTCGGCTTTTTCCGCTTCCCCCGAACCCCCCTCCGCCTAAGGCGGACTAAAAGGGGGGAGAGGGGATTATCTTGAGATTAACAATATATAGCATATTTTAACATAGTATGTCGACAATTTTTCGACATACTACGTAAGTAGTAGCAAATCACCAACAATCCAATAGCCGAGTGGGAATAGGTTACGGGGGGGCAAAGCCTGTTTCCGAAAGGTATCGCCAGGGCAGACCCGCCATTTTGGGTACATGTTAATGGCATTCCAGGGAGGGGATGGATTCGTAAATTTCCCTCAGATCCGCATCCTGACATTTGCCGGTAAAATGCAGAATGAGGGTTCGATTAAGCTCCGGGCAATAGAAGAATAGCCGGAGAGTTTTAACTGTTTTTTTCCGTATAAGGCCCTGTTGCACTTCCCCGAGGCAATAGGAAGCTTGATGGCCGCAGACCAACTGGGTCCCCTGGGAAAAAATCTCAACCCCTTTGCCAGGAAGGCCATTGTGCTTTCCTCGCTTGATCTGGATCATTAAATCCAGGGCGACCCTTTTAAGGGGATGGAAAATAATCTGATCTGTCTGGCCGGCCTCTACCCAGGTGATGTGCTCTCTTTGTACTGCGGAGTGAACGTCTGGCTCCAGGTAGCTTCGGGTTATCTTCCAGCCCTCGGGAAGAGAGAGAATTAAGAAGTAGCCCGTTCCGAATAAGATATTTCTTGCGGCGATGATATGTTTGGTCAGTTCGAGAGGCATGTTCAACTTTTTGTTTTTTAGGCAGTATTTAAATTTGATGAATTCGTAAAAAGTATGAAAATGCCCTTTTTCGTCATTCCGGCGAAAGCCGGAATCCAGTCTTTTAGAATGCTTATAAATACACTGGACTCCGGTTTTCACCGGAGTGACGACTTTTTACGAGATCATCAAATTTTGCTGCAGGAGAAAATCCAACTGAGTTTTATCTTTTCCGGTGTATTTCTTTTTCTTGTTGATAATGAAGGTCGGATAGCGGTGCACCCAATAGCGGAGCGATTTCATTACTCCTTGGAGAGATTGGACATCGATGACTTTAATTAAAATTCGCTCACGATATTTTTGGGCTAATTCCTTGATCCAATTTGAAAGAAAAAGATATTCCTCCTTCAATTCTTCAGGATATTCGTTGAGATCCCTGCTGTCGCTCTTTTCTCTGAGACCCACCTGGTCTGTAGCAATATTACAAGTAAATCAGGTGTTGTAAAGGCCCGGAACCAGAGAAATGACTTCGAGGGTGATCGGTTTCATGATTAATTTAAAAACCATTCAAATCC
>JASEHN010000522.1 GCA_030018715.1 Thermodesulfobacteriota bacterium
CCAATGGGGAAGGGCGCTCGACCTCGCCGGGTGTTCCGGAGAGTTTGAAGGGCATTCCCGGAATTTTGGCTTTGCCGATAATCGGATGTTCCACCTCCACAAAGTACCCGCGCTCGTTCAGGTGGGGATCATCGACCATCTGCTGGATGTTCAGGATGGGCGAATTGGCCACCCGCTCGCGGTCCAGCATCTCCCCTAATTCCTTGACCGTATAATTCTCGGTTATCTTTTCGATCTCTTTCTGGAGGATGTACTTTTTCGCCCAGCGCTGCCCCTTGGTGGCATAGTTAGGGTCCATGGCCCATTCCGGTTTGCTCATAGCCCGGCAGAAGCGCTCCCAGTGTTCATTGCCCACGGTTCCGATAATGATATGCCCGTCCTTACAGCGGTAAGCTGCCATAGGAGATTCATTAGTATTATGCGAGCCAATCGGGGTTAACAACTCCTTTCCGATTGTCCACCGCACCACCGCCCCCTCCATAATCGATACCATGGCCTCCTGCATGGAAATATCGATGTGCTGCCCCACCCCGCTTTTCTCGCGGTGCCACAAGGCCGCCATGATGGCAAAGGCCGCATGCACGGCCGCGTTGATGTCTCCGATAGAAGTCCCCACCTTCGTTGGCGGGCTGTCCGGGTGGCCTGTTACCGACATGAGCCCGCTCATTGCCTGAGCGACGATATCAAAAGACATTCTTTCCGAGTAAGGGCCCCATTGGCCGAATCCGCTGATGCTGCCCATTATTATTCGGGGATTAATCTCTTTTAGAACTGAATAATCAATCCCTAAGCGCTTCATCACTCCCGGGGCGTAATTTTCCAGGACAACATCTCCGATCTTTACCAGGTCTTTGAAGATGCGGACGGCCTTTGGATGTTTCAGGTTTAACGTAATTCCGTATTTGTTACGGTTGAGGGAAAGAAAATATCCGCTCCGGCTGCGATCATGCGGTCCATCTTTCCCGGTTTCCACCATAGGAGGATTATCTCGAATCATCTCTCCTTCCGGCGGTTCAATCTTTATAACCTCAGCTCCCAGGTCTGCAAAAAGCATCGAACAATAAGGTCCAGCTAAAATCCGCGTAAGGTCAAGGATGCGAATCCCCTCGAGGGCTTTTCCTGCCATATTCCAAATCATCCTTTCAAAGGCGTTCCCCGCCAAGAGAACTGCTGTGTGCTCTGCGGCGAAATCAGAAATTGAGACCGATTTTAAAGATGCAAAAATCTCGCTGCCCGAGTTTTTCGGCTTTGGTTAATTTTCCGGAGGCTACGGCAAGAATCTCATCGAAAACCCTCCGGCCCGCTTCTTTTACGGTCTCCTTGCCTTGGACCACCTGACTGACGCTGAGATCATTGTTGTCTTTCATCTTGCGGTAAGTCTCGGCATTGCCGGTGATCTTGATGACCGGAGCAATCGGCGATCCCGTGGGGGTTCCCCGCCCCGTGGTGAAAACGGCGATTTGCGCCCCCCCGGCCATCATTCCGGTAAGCTGATCGATGTCATGCCCGGGGGTATTCATGAGGATCAGCCCTTTTTGAGTGGGTGGAAAAGCATAGGCAATCACCTCTTCCAGAGTTGTTGTTCCCCCTTTGTAGATGCATCCCAGGGATTTCTCTTCAATGGTGGTGATCCCGCCGGCGATATTGCCCGGAGCCGGGTTGGCCCCGCGGATGTCCTGTCCGGTAGCGATGGCTTCTTTCTCCCACCAGGCAATCAGGTCCAGCACCTGCTTCCCGATCTCCGGCGTTCGAGCCCGCCTCGCTAAAAGATGCTCGGCTCCGATCAGCTCCGTGGTTTCCGAAAGGATCACTGTCCCACCCGCCTCAACCAAAAGGTCGCTGGCCGCCCCCAGGGCCGGGTTGGAAGCCAGACCGGAAGTGTAATCCGAACCACCGCACTCCGTGGCCAGGATCAATTCTGACAAGGGAATCGGCTCTCGAGGAAGGGCGGCAGCATCCGCTAACATCCCTTTGACAATTCTTTTCCCTTGGGCAATGGTTTTTTTCGTCCCACCTACTTCCTGGATCTCGATAAATTCCACCCGTTTGCCGCAAGGAGTAATGGCTTCGGCAATCTCTTTGGCCGGCAGATTCTCGCACCCGTTTCCCACCACCAATACAGCGAAGACGTTGGGGTTGGTGCCAAACCCCACCAGAGTCCGCTTTGTCTGCTCCCGGTCCGCTCCCACCTGGGCGCAGCCAAATACATTGGCCAAATAAACCGACCCTTTCACATTCCGGGTGATGGCCTCCGCCGCTCCTTGCGAACAGACCACGCTGGGAATGACCAGCACATGATTGCGGACTCCGACTTTTCCATTCGACCTACGGTAACCCTGGAAGTTCATCAAGCACCTCCCTTTCTTCCCCGGTGGCTGACCACGTTATGAACATGCACGTGTTCCCCACGGTTGATTCCCGAAGTGGTCTGGCCAATGGACTCTCCATATTTGACCACATCCGCTCCTTCGGCGATCTCCTGCAATGCAAATTTATGACCCATGGGAATGGATGATAAAAGTTTAATCCTTTCCTTTCGGCCCCTGGTTTCTAAAGAAACCGTGCCCCCGGCCTCCAAGGATACAATGGCTGTAGCCACATTGTCCTTTTCGTTGATGACGATTACCTTCGACTTTCCGCCCATTGCCAACCTCCTTTTGATTTACATAATTGAAAAGCCAAAATTAAAATTCCAAATATGGGCAATAGGTCATAGGTAATGGGTTATGGGAAATAAATTACCCACTTATAGAATGATTTCTTTTGCTTTCCCTTTTGCCTATCGCCTATAACCTATTACCTATTACCCATTACCCATTACCTATCACTTATTTTTTTTCGTTCCCCGATCCAGAAAGGCGAAAAACGCAAAGGTGGCAATGGGGATGATCCAGGTGAGGAAAACGATACCCATGAATCCCCATAAATCTTCCCGGTTGCCAAAGAGCGCCTGGTCTGACTGCCACTGGCGGAATGAAAGGAAGGTCCATAGTAACACCACCACCATTGACCAGCCCATGATCAGCCATTTCAGGAAAGAGGCCATTTTTTA
>JASEHN010000022.1 GCA_030018715.1 Thermodesulfobacteriota bacterium
AACGGAGAAAACAAACCTCAACCTGTAATATCGGGAGAAACCGGTCTACTCGACTGAAACGCTCAATGAGTATCTTTATTTTGGGAGTCATTTCGGTTTTCTCCCTATGCCTGGGACAACCGGGAACGGAGGCCATGGCCCAGACCATCACCCTCAAGGGAGCCAGCCAGTTTGCCGATGATCATTCCTTCAACCAAAACATGCTCAGGTTTGCCGAGATGGTTCAGAAGTATTACGGCAAGCCGGTGAACTTCGTCCTTCATCGCAACCGGGAGTTGGGCCTGGAAAAAGACTATTTTGCCTACATGGGCCAGGGGCTCTCGGTGGACTACGCCGTGGTTGCCCCCTCGCACATGGCCACCTTCTCCAAGATGGCCACCCTCATGGACATGCCTTTCTTGTTCCGTGACATTGATCACTGGGCGAAGGTGCTGGCCACGGGTGAAGCCCTTGGGCCGATCGCCGAAGATGTGCTCAAGAAGGCGGATGTCATGCTGATCGGGTATGGGGGAGGGGGTGTCCGGAACATTGTCGGCAAGAAGCCCGTGCGCAACATGGCGGAGATCAAGAACCTTTCGGTCCGGGTCATGGGCGCGCCCATTCAGACTCGTATGTTTCAGGCCATCACGGCAGCCCCGACCGTAATCGCCTACGATGAAGTGTACAACGCCGTTCAGACCGGGGTCATTGCTGCGGGCG
Source organism: Thermodesulfobacteriota bacterium (assembly GCA_030018715.1). Taxonomy (GTDB): domain Bacteria; phylum Desulfobacterota; class SM23-61; order SM23-61; family SM23-61; genus JAHJQK01. The sequence continues at coordinate 700 of JASEHN010000022.1, forward strand.
AGAACGAGAGTCCAGGCTGGTCACAGATGAAGTGGCACGAAGTCGCTCCGGAGATTTCCCTCACTCAGCATGCTATAACCATTCGTCCCCTGTGTTTCAGCGGTAAGACCTTCCGCAAGCTTCCCAAGGATCTTCAGGAAGCCATCATCAAGGCCGGGAAAGACGGAGCGGCTCACGGGCGTACATGGGAGAGGGACGCGGATGACAAGATCCTGGAAAAGATGAAGGCCGAAGGGAAAATCAAGACTTATCCCTTCACGGAGCGGGCTAAACTCCTGGAGCTGGCAGCACCGGTGAAAACGGCGTTTGCCAAGGAGATCGAGGCGGAGAAGGTGCTGGCGGCGATTAACGCCGTAAAATAGCCACCGAGGTTTTGCCAAAAGGCATTTTGAGGGACTCCGGCGTCTTGTCGCCGGAGTCCCGTTTCATTTCCTGCGGGGGTATATGTCAGGTTTCCTTGTTGCCGCCAGACGAATATTGAACGGTTATTTCCGTGTGCTGCAGGTGATCGTCACCGGGCTCATGGGGTTGATGATCATTCCGGTAAGCCTGCAGATCTTCTCGCGCTATACCGGCATCATCCCTCGTTATATCTGGACCGAAGAGGCTGCCCGCTTTTGTTTCATCTGGATCATTCTGCTCGGCGCCACCATCGCCGTTCGGGAGGGAACTCACTTTGAGGTGGATGTCCTTCCAACACCGAAAAATCCCAAAGGTGAGGCGATCATACGGCTGGTCGTTTATACCTTCATGCTGATCTTCACGATGGTGTTTGTCCTCAACGGGTATGCCTACGCTCTGTTCGGATATAACCAGACTTCGGAGTTGACGGGCATAAACATGGCCTTCATTCACGGGGTCTATCTGTTAGCAGGAATGAGCTGGTTCTTATTCCTGGGCGAGCGGGTTCTCCTGGCCGTTGGCGTTTTGCTGGGAAACAAAGAAGCGATCGCGCATCTTAAGGGGGATCACCATGTCGCCCGCTGAAGTGGCCGCGATTATGTTCGGAACTTTCATTTTCCTCATCATCATTAGGGTGCCGGTGGCGTTTGCCCTCGGTCTGGCCTGCCTTCCGATTTTCGCCCTGGATGATCGGCTGACACCTATCCTCATGCTTGGCGAGATGACCAAAGCTTACAATGCTTTTATCCTGCTCGCCGTTCCCTTTTTTCTCTTGGCCGCAAATATCATGAACGCCGCAGGAATCACGGAACGGCTGATCGACCTGACTCGCTGTCTGGTGGGCCAGTTCCGGGGAGGATTGGCCTACATCAACGTTGTGGTGAGCATGATCTTTGCCGGCATTTCCGGTTCCTCGACGGCCGATGCGGCCGGAGTAGGCTCGCTCATTATTCCGGCTATGAAAAAGCAGGGCTACGACCCGAGCTTTTCCGTGGCCATCACGGCCTGTTCGTCGGTTATGGGGGTCATCATCCCGCCCAGTATCCTCATGGTCGTCTGGGGCGGGGTCATGTCCGTATCCATCGGAGCATTGTTCCTGGCCGGGTTTATTCCGGGAATCATGGTGGGGTTGTCGCAGATGGCCACAACATTTGTCTATGCCCGGCTCCGGAATTATCCCATCTACGCTCGGGCAAATATGCGGGAGTTCCTCCTGGCCTTCGGTCGGGCATCCTTTGCCATGATGACGCCGGTCATCATCATAGGAGGGGTAGTGGGCGGGTTTTTCACACCCACCGAAGCCTCGGTCATCGCCGTTCTTTACTCTTTTGCTATCGGAATTTTTTTCTACCGGACCATCGGGTTACGGGAATTTCGCAAAGTTCTCTATGAGAGCGCCCGCCTGGCCTCCATTTCCCTTTTCTGTATTGGAACGGCTTCGGCCTTCGGCTGGGTGCTGGCCTATTATCAAATCCCTAAGACGATCATCAGCCTCATGGCGCAATGGGGAGCAGACGTGACCACCGTCGGATTGCTCGAAGCTGCCGCGTTCATGTTCATCGGGTGCTTCATCGATGCCGTTCCGTCCATCATCATCGTCGGCCCCCTCCTCGCACCGGTGGCGGCATCCGTGGGGATGCATCCAGTTCACTTTGCCATCATCGGAGTCATTTCCCTGGCTTTCGGGTTGGTTACCCCGCCTTATGGTCTTTGCCTTTTGATTGACTGTCACATTGCCGGGGTCAAAGTCTCTCAAGCCCTCAGGGATGTGGTGATCATTTTGGTGCCCATGCTTCTTATGCTTATTCTCATCATTCTTTTCCCCGACCTGGTCCTTTTCATTCCCCGGCTGCTCATGCCGAAGTTTGTCTAAAAAAGAAAATTTTGTGCTTTTCCCCTTGGCCTCTCGGATCCTGGACCCCTTGAACTCTTGAACCCGGTTTATTTTAGCAAATGCCGGGCAATGACCGTCCGCTGGATCTGGTTGGTCCCCTCCCAGATTTGATATACCTTGGCATCACGATAAATTCTTTCGATAGGATATTCCCTGGTGTAACCATAAGCTCCATGGATTTGGAGAGCATCAGTTGCTGCTTTCACGGCGAGATCGGAGGCAAAAAGCTTGGCTTCAGCCGCTTCGCGAGTAAAGGGCTTGCCCTGGTCGCTGAGAAAGGCAGCTTTTCGTAAAAGCAGACGGGCGGCTTCGATGTGGGAAGACATATCGGCAATCATAAATTGAATGGCCTGAAATTTGGCAATGGGCTGACCGAAGGCCACCCGTTGTTTAGCATATTTCACCGCCTCTTCCATGGCTGCCTGGGCCACACCCAGGGCCTGAGACCCGATGCCAATCCGGCCCATGTCCAGAGAACCCAAGGCAACTTGCCATCCTTGGCCTTCCTGTCCTAAAAGATTATCCTTGGAGACCCGGCAATCTTCGAAGATCAACTCGGATGTTTCCAGACCCCTAACCCCCATGAGTTCTTCTTTCTTTCCCCGGGAGAACCCCGGCGTTCCCATCTCAACGATGATGGAAGTCATTCCTTTGCTTCCCTTACTCCGATCCGTGTAAACCAGGGCAATAACCATATCGACGATGTTGCCACAGGTCATGAAGCGTTTTGTTCCGTTCAGAATATAGTCATCCCCTTCCCGGCGAGCCGTGGTTTTGATCCCCCGCAAATCTGAACCGGCATCTGGCTCGGTCATACCCGTCGCGCAGATTCGCTCTCCCTTGCCCATTTCCCGAATGTATTTCTTCTTCTGCTCTTCCGTCCCGTGGCAAAGGATCATGTGGGACATCAGTTTTAGGAGCAATTGGGCATCGGCCACTGCGGCGGAAGCCCTGGCCAATTCTTCTTCCACGATGGACCAGCTTACTGTATCGGCGCCTGACCCGCCGTATTCCGGCGGAAGGGTCATGGCTAAAAGACCCAGTTCCGCCATCCTTTTATAAATCTTCCAGGGGAAGGCATCGGTGCGGTCAATCTCTGCGGCCACTGGCTTGACTTCGCTTTCGGCAAAGTCCCGGGCCATATCCCGGATCATCTTTTGTTCTTCGCTTAAATCAAAATTCATACCCTTACCTCCTTGTGATCAATCCTCTACTCTTCACCCGCCGGCATGCCTGCCCTCAATCGCGTATCGTTTCAGGGTGGCAAAAAGGATGACTGCCGGGATGATAATCATGTTTCATTTCTTCATAAAACCTCTTTTTTTGTATCACTTTAGCTATTTGAAAGCCATCCCAAACATAGTGGGTTTTCAAACCCGCGAATCCGGGAACACCAGGCAATTTTTTTTTGACAAGCGCCATTAATTAATAAATGTAAGAATCCAGATATGGCCAGAGCGGTGATATTAGGATACCCGCATCATATAAATTAACGAGGAAAGAGTAAAAAAGTGGGAGACCAGAGAAGGAAAAATAGTATGGTGTCCCGGGAAAAGGAGGTGCTGCAAAAAAACAAGGGGAAGGGAAAATAATTTAATTCATTCATTGCTTACTTACAAAAAAGGAGGGCTTATGGTGAAAAAAATTGGATTGTTGGCAATCGTTGTAATGGTTTCAATCGGCCTGAGCGGCACTTATGGGGCAGCTCAGCAATTTCCCTCTAAAGACATTACCTTAGTTGTCCCCTGGGCCGCTGGCGGGGGAACGGATACGATCGCCAGAACCCTGGTTAAAAATGCCAAGAAACACTTTGGAGTAAATGTCAATGTTGTCAATAGGACGGGGGGGTTAGGAGCCGTCGGGATGGGATCTGTGACTACTGCGGCTCCGGATGGCTATACGGTGGGAGTCATAACCTTTCATTTGAGCAACTATCGGATGATGGGTCTGGCCCCCCTTTCTTACAGGGATTATAGCCTCATTCAATTAATCAACCGGGAAGGGGCTGCCGCAAGTGTTGCTGCCAATTCCAAGTTTCAGACCTTGAAAGATTTAATCGAATTTGCCAAGGCAAACCCTGGAGTTGTGACTGCGGGGCATGCCGGAGCAGGAAGCGTTCAACATCTGTCTCTCGCCTCCCTGGGTTTGCGGGAAAAGGTAAAAATCGTTCATGTGCCCTTTGATGGCTCCGCTCCAGCCCGGACTGCGGTTGTGGGGGGACACGTGACCGTGGCCGTTACCACCATCAGTGAGGTTCTGCAGCTTTACCGCGGCAAGATGGTCAAGGTTCTCTACCACGAAGACACAAAGCGGCATTGGCTCTACCCCGATGTCCCCACGATAGCAGAGGCCGGTTTTCCCAACGCCAAAATTATTTATGACTGGCGGGCCTTGGGAGCGCCCAAAGGAGTTCCAGCGGATCGCCTGAAGGTTTTGATCGACGGGTTCAAGAAGTGCTTTGATGATCCTGAGTTCCAAAAAATGGCCTATGACTTAGGGTTAGCTACTGTTTATCTGGACTCCAAAAGTCTGGAAACTTTTCTGGCAGAGATGGAGGAGCTACACCGGCCCGCGCTGGAGAGCGTAGGGTTGCTTAAAGAGACTAAGTAACTCTGCTTCAGGGGCGGCCGGAAATCTGCCGCCCCTGTCTGCAAAAGGGATGAACGATGAAAAAAGTGGATATAGGGGTAGGCGCCGGGTTACTGACCTTGAGCATATGGCTATTTTGGTATTCGGGAAGGTACAAGGAATTGGCAGTTATGGGATACGGCCCCGATCTCTTCCCCCGCATTCTGGCCAGTATGATGATTCTCTTAGCATCAGGCTTAATCATCAATGCCCTCCGGGGAAAATCCTTAAAGAAAGAGGACAACATTGATCCCAAGGGGTTTTTGCGGGTCTTGATCTCTATTGGAATCTGTATCGGCTACCTTTTTTTGATAAATTGGCTTGGGTTTGCCACTTCTACTTTTCTCTTCCTTTTCATCTTGATGACCCTGTTGAAACAGAAAAGGATTCTTTTAAGAATCAGCGCTTCCTTGATCGTTTCGCTAACCGTCTGGGTTATATTCAGATATTTCCTGGTTATTCCCTTGCCCGAAGGTTTGTTGATTTAAATTTAAAAAAGGTGTGAAAAGGATGGATTGGAATCTTCTCCTGTTGGGTTTTGGCAAGGTCATGCTCAATCCGGTCAACCTGCTTTTTGTCTTTATCGGAGTGACCGCGGGAATCATCGTCGGCGCACTGCCTGGTCTCACGGCCACCATGGGGGTGGCCCTTTTAATTCCCTTCACTTTCGGTTTAGATCCGGTTCAAGGCTTAGTCATGCTGATTGGCCTTTTTACCGGGGGGATCTACGGGGCGTGCATTTCATCCATCTTGATCGGCATTCCCGGGACGCCAGCGGGCGCGGCCACCCTCCTGGATGGCTATGCCATGAATAAAAAGGGGCAGGCGGGCAAGGCCATGGGCATGGCGGTCATTGCTTCTTGGTTTGGAGGGACGATCGGCGCCCTGATTATGACTTTTGCATCACCCCAGATTGCCAAGGTGGCTCTGGAATTTGGGCCTCCGGAATTCTTCTCCCTGGCCTTTTTTGGATTGGGCATCATTATTACCGTCTCCGGCAGATCGATCCTTAAGGGTTTGATTTCGGGGATCTTCGGGCTTATGCTTCCTCTTATAGGTTTTGATCCCATCTCTGGAGCTCCTCGTTTAACTTTTGGTTCAATGGAGCTTCTGGGAGGAATCACCTTGATCCCTGTTCTAATTGGTCTGTTTGGTTATTCCCAGGTTTTCCAGGGAATTGAGAAGATCCTGGTCCTGCCTGCGATAAAAACCGAATTGAAAAATTTAATCCCCAAACTGTCCGAGATCAAAACGGTCTTGTCAACCATGGTGAAATCTTCCTTGTTCGGCGTATTCATCGGAGCTGTTCCCGGGACAGGGACGGATATAGCGGCTTTTGTCTCTTATGGCGAGGCCAAGAGGTCATCCAAACACCCCGAAAAATTCGGGACCGGAATTCTTGAAGGCGTGGCTGCTCCCGAAAGCGGGAATAATGCCTGCGCCGGCGGAGCCATGGTGCCCATGTTAACTTTAGGAGTTCCCGGAGATGCGGTGACCGCCGTTTTGATGGGAGCTCTGACGATTCATAATTTTCAACCTGGCCCCATGTTATTCAAGGATCATCCAGAAGTTGTTTACCCCATCTTTGCGGCAATGATTTTGGCCCAATTTGTAATGCTGTTTGTGGGGTTAGGGGGAGCGCGATTTTTTGCCCGGCTGATCAATATTGATAGAAGGATTCTGACGCCGATTATCTTTTTACTTTGCGTCGTCGGTTCTTATGCCATGCGCTTCAGCTTTTTTGATGTTGGGATTTCCCTGGTGATTGGAATCATCGCTTACTTCATGAACTATTATGGTTATCCCGGATCTCCTGTTCTTCTGGCTATCATTCTCGGGCCCATGGTGGAGCAAAACCTGCGCAGGTCCCTGGTGATTTCCCATGGGGATCCCACAATCTTCTTTACCAGGCCGATTAGCGCGGCTTTCATCTTTATCGGAATTTTCATTATAATCACCTCGTACTACCGGGTTAAAAAAGCCATGGATAGAGAAGCCCCGTCGTCCTCCGCCCAGGAGAAAGCAGAATCCAACTGAACAGGGTATTCTCTGGGTTTTTTTCTGCTCATTTTTTATTTCGTGAGGTATACTCTGTTTTTCCCCGGGGGCGAATTGTTGATATTTTCATCCATGAAAAATTATACAAACCAACCCTCTGACCCGGAAAACTGTCCGGGCTATGGAGAAAGTCTCGGGGTAACCCAGGATCTCCCACGGGTTGAAACCCAAGGGAGAATGGTTCTCCCCCAAGAGAGCACCCCGGGCAAATACTTTTCCTCAAGAAGGTTTCCTGGGACAAAACCGACCCCTTTGGGTTTAATACGAAGGGGGATAAAAAGGAGAGCTGATGGGTCTAACAAAAGGAACTTTTACGTTTTCAAGATATCACACCCTGGGAGAGTTACCCCATTCCTTCCATGATTTCATAAATAGGCAGCTTAAAAAGTACGCTTTTCATGAATTATCTTTAAAAACAGAGGAAAAATCTCTGGGCTGGACCAGCCTGGAAAACCCCCTGGACACAAATTTTGAGCATGCCAACTATTCCTTCGCAGATTACCTGATTTTTTCTCTGCGTATAGACCGGAAAATCATCCCCCCGTCTTTACTGAAGGTAAAGCTCCTGGAGGCAGAAAAGAAAATTTCGACCGGAAGCAGAAAAAGGGTCCTGCCCAAAAAACAAAGGGATGAAATCAAAGAGCGGATTCGCTTGGAACTCCTGAGTAAAACACACCCCGTGCCCTCATTTTATGAGGTCTGCTGGTCACCTTCCCAAAAATGCCTTCTCTTCAGTTCCCTTTTAAAAAAAGCTGCCCAGGAGTTTGAGGAATTATTCAAAAGAACATTTGATCTCGCCCTGTCTCCTTATGTTCCTTGGGATGGAAATGCCGTCGATGGGCCGACGGCCGAAAAAATCGCTTCTCTCAAGGAAGGAGTATTTTTAGCCCCGCAAAGCACAAACCAGGCAAACGCCGATCCGACTTTTCTGGGAAGGGGGTTTTTAACCTGGCTGTGGTTCAAAAGCCAAGAACGGGGGGGCGGCATCATGCTTCCCGGAGTGGGCGATATCGAAGTCAACTTTGCCCGGCGTATGGTCCTGGAGTCAGGGGCGGGAGAGTATGCCGAAAGCGTTGTTTGCCAGGGGCTGCATGCCGACTTGAAGGAAGGAAAGGCGGCCATCCGGGAAGGGAAAAAAATAAAAGAAGCAAGGATTCAACTCGGAAGGGGCGCGGATAAATGGGAATTCACCCTGAAAGTGGATCAATTTCAATTTCAGTCTTTAAGGCTGGAATCCGGGGGCGCTTTGGGCGAAGAAGAGAAGGATTCACAGGGGCGAATTCTGGAAAGGGTCTATTTAATAGAAACAGCCCTAAAGACCCTGGACCAGATCTTCTCCTTCTTCCTCAGCATCCGACTGTCTTCCCAATGGTCATCCGAAGAGATCCCCCGCTTAAAGAAACAGAGATAACAAAAAGGGGGGAAGGGGGTAAAAAAGAAATGGCCCAGCTTCGGGCCATTGCCCGCTTTGCCCTGGGCCAAATCCCAGATCCTTGATTCAATCTTTATTTATTTAACAGCTACACGATCCGCATGTCTTGGCCAGATTGGAAGATATGCGATACCCGGATCCCCTAACTGTGTCGATATATTCCACCTGGATGGGTTTCACCTGCTCATACAACTGTTTATTGATGGCGTAAGTAATTCCATTTTCCTTAAAAACTTCGTCATCTTCTCTTGGCTCCTCCAGAGCCATGCCCAAAGAGGGCCCAGATCACCCGCCCTGGGACTGCATGATCCTGATCGAAGGGATCGTTTCCTTGTCCTTAAAATACTCTTTGATCATCTCCGTAGCTTTCTCCGATACTTGAAACATCCTTACCTCCTGTTTGGGGAACGTTCCGTCACGCTCCTTTTTATTATTATAGGATCATCTCCAAATTAGTTGATCGAATATTTTATCAAAATCCGGCAAGGGATCGGAGGGAAAGGTCCGCCTCAGGCGGACGCCGCAAGCATCGGCGGGATATTCGTTTCCCTAATCCACCCGGCTCGCCTTCCGCAAAGCGCAGCGGGGGCGGGAAAAGAAAGGTGCAAAGGATAGAGGAACACTCCCGCCCCAGCTTAAGAGGGATACGTGCCTCATGATTGCCAGTCCGCCTGAGGCGGACCTTTCCTTCCGATCCCCGAAAAGTTCAGGACATTTTACCCATACCGGCTCTCTTCGCCTCAACTAATTTGGAGATGATTCGTATTATACTAAACCGATACGGATAATGGTTAAAAAATTAACCCTTCCCTTTCGTTGCCCAAAACTGCTGTGAGCGAAAATGGGTCAAGTTATAAATTAGCCACAGAGGGCACAGAGATCACAGAGTTTTAAAAATGCTGATTAAGGATAAATAAAGAATACGCGTTAAGCGCCCAAAATTAATGAAGATGCTAAAAGGTGCCAAAAAGGAATTTCCTATACTATAAATTTAGGTGCCGTAGCGGTAATACTCAGTTACCAGCAGTTGATTGTCGACCTTGTTTACGCCTTCGAGGGCAGCCACCGCCCGCTGGCAATTTTCCTTATCCACGCCAGAGGTAACCGCGCCCCGTAAAGTAACCGCCCCTTTTTCCGCCTGGATGTTAAGATGACGGATGTCGAGACTCAGGAGGCCAAGAAGCGTGGCTTCCACCTTCTGGAACAGGGCCAGATCAGCCAGTTTTTCTTCGGCTCTTTTTTCTCTCTCCTTGATTTCCGGGGACTGGATGGATTCCAGGATCATTCTCACCCCTGTTTCTACCGAAATTTTATGGGTGTTGATTACCAGGTCGTAGAGGTTTGGATCCTCCCAGTCCACATCGAAGAAGGAATGGATAAACCCGGCTGAATCCCGGTCGCTGCGCCGAAGGGTCCGGGTTGTATGTTTCTCATCCCCTCTTTCCTTTTCCATGATCCTTCTCCGGCGAACCTCAAAAGGAGCCACTATGCGCACGTGCAAAACTCCGGGAAGGTCTTTCAGCAAAACCTGCCCTCCTCTACCCACAATCACCACATTCCCTTTCCCGGCTAAATCAAAAATGACTGCCTGAAGGAAATGAAGGAATTTCCTTCTCTGAATCTGCCAGGAGTCCCAGAAGGGGGGTTTCTTTTCATCAAACCTTTCCACATCGGGTGATAGCAGACCAAATTCTGCCAGGGCTTTCCCAATCCGCTCTTTGTCCACATATTCATAACTGAGCCGACCGGACACTTCCTGGGCTATCTCCGTGCCCAGACTTCCCCCTTGCCTGGAAATGGTTAACACAGACATGGCCAAGCCTCCTTTCTGCGCGGTAATGTATTGCCCTTTCCCGGGCGGTTAGACAGGGCATAACCGACTGGTGATGTAATAAGAAAACCCCTCTCGCCCTTAACCCCCTACGAAATATCTATTTTGCAGCAGAACAAAATTGCTGCTTTAAGTATAAGTGAAAAAATCAAAATAAAAAAGATGAAAAATTCAGGTTCATACTATTTTCCCTTGACTTTAGGCCTGTTCTCCTATATTTTCCCAGACACAGACACGGCAGACGAGACCTGAAATTCTGGCGAAAATTCGGGCATTGGCAGCCCCGTCTTTCGCCGGCCAACCCTGCCCCATGAACAATCCCTCAGCTTTGCTGAGGGGCGTCTGGCAGCATCAACCCCGGGGTCTATCTTCAATGGCGATTAACAGAAGCGATGGAATAAGACAGGGCAACACCTGGCGCATGTTCTTGGTCGTCGCAGCGATCGTATTGGCTATTGGAGTTCTTTTTGCCTGGTCGCGTATCCTTTTCCCCGTCCTGGTTGCTTTTTTGATCGCCTACATCACCCATCCTCTGGCTTCTTTTTTTGAAAAGCACCGCCTGCCCCGTATTCTTGGTTTCATCCTTGTCCTGCTGCTTTTTATTGGTTTCCTCTCTTTTATCTTCCTGGTATTCCTGCCGGCCATCGTGCATGAACTGATGTTCTTCGGGCAGAAGTTCCCCGTCTGGCGGGGGGTGGTGGAAAATACCGTTGGTTCTCTGGTCGCAGAACTCGAACAGCGTTATCCGGAAGCTTACGCCCTGCTGCAGGAACGGCTCACTCAATGGGCGGAGGAAAACCTTCCCTCGGTGGCCCAGCGACTGGTCGGCTGGCTTGCGGGCATAATCACCTCGGCGGTCGGTATTGTTAGCGCTCTTTTGAGCCTCGTTCTTATACCGGTTATCGCGGCCTACCTGACAGTGGACTTTCGCAAGTTCATCAGCGCCTTGCAGATTCTCATACCCCGGCCAGTGCTACCAGCCGTTAAAAAAGTAGGGCAGGATGTGAATCAGGTCTTAAAGGATTTCCTTCGTGGCCAATTGCTGGTAGCCTTGGCTCTGGGAGCCATGTACACCGTTGGCCTGCTACTCGTGCGCGCGCCCCTGGCTTTGGTAATCGGCCCGCTGGCCGGATTGTTCTCGCTGGTCCCGTACCTGGGATTCGTGCTCGGGCTTGGAACGGCCTCCCTCCTGACTTTCCTGGAATACCAGGATATCTGGCACCTGACAGGCGTGCTGATTACTTTTGCGGTGGCCCAGAGCGTGGACGGCTGGTTTCTCACCCCCCGCCTGTTGGGAAAAAGGGTTGGCCTCCACCCGGTATGGATCCTGGTGGCATTGCTCCTGGGGGGCCAATTGTTCGGCTTGCCGGGTATTGTGGTGGCCGTGCCAGTGGCGGCGGCATTACGCGTGGTGATCCAGCATTCCGTGCAGGCTTACCGCGAAAGTTTGCTCTACTGCGGCCCAAACCCGGAAACTGTTTTTTACACCCGCGCAGGATGCCTTCTCTGTGAAGAGTTCGAAATGCTGCTTCAACCCATTCTCGACCGAAAGGGAATTCATTTCCGCCGAATGGATATTGACAGTTCACCCGACTTGAAAGAACGCTTCGGTTCCCGTGTTCCTGTCCTGGAGATCAACGGAAAAGTCGTGGCTGAAGGCCGGGTATCTGCTTTAGAACTTGAAAAGCGGCTTGAGGAAGCGACCTTTTACACTTGAATCCTTGAACCCTATTTTTTATCAACATTTTCTCTTGCTGGATTCAAAGGAAAGCTTTAGAATATAAAATCTCTAACCTGCACAGGGCCAATCAACAAGAAAGAAATTTTATGGTTGCTTATCCTCCTAAAGGAAAGTTAATCGATTATATTTTGATCGCTCTAATTATCGGATTCTTTGTCATCCCCATGGTAGCCCTGTGTTTGTTCGATTGTAAAATCTTCCCACCCCAAAAAATCACTTCCATACTTCTTTTCTTCTTCAGATGAAACTGCTATCATTTTCAACCTTTTTTTAAGGCAGCGGGTTTACAAAGGCAAAATCTACACGAACCACCTTCTGGTCGAGTCGGTATTGACCCCTAAAGGACCACGTCAGTGCACGCTCTGTTCTCTGGGCAGTCTCAAGCCTGCTCCTCGCAAAGAATGGCTTGCTCTTTTTAGAATCTGGATTCCGGCGTTGTTAAAATCTTGTTTATTATGAGTCTCCTTTTTTTTGCTTAACGACTCTGCTCACTTGCGCTTCTGGCTTGCGACTTGCGGTTTTTGCAAGGCGTATGACAGAAAAGCGTCAATGTGGAGCAGATTGTTATGCCATTTCAACGTCTGTTTCTCCAGTAATCAGGATGTCGGCGCATACGCATTACCGCGAGAATGAAAATTCCATCTTGCTCGATACTGTAGATAATGGCATATGGGAAACGGTTAACGAGACAGCGTCGGACGTCTTCATCTATGATCGGCCACGCCGTTGGGTAATTGATGATAATTTGGATAGCAGCATGCACCTCGATTGAAAAATCGTAACCGAGGCCGGGCTCACAATCTTCATAGTATTCAATAGCTTCATTAAACTCATCTTTTGCCTCAGGATGAAACAAGAAGTTCATTTTTCAAAACGCTCCCGGATTTTCGCAAACACCTCATCTCCAGGAATGGCCTTCACCTGGCCAGAGCGTAACCCAGCAAGACGACGTTTGGCAACCTTCACCCATTCTCTCTCAATTTCCGTGTCTGGAGGATTAAGTGTTCGGAGCAGCGAATCGACAACTATAGCCCTTTCCTCAACAGGTAGGGACGATGCTTCCTGTATTATTTCTTTCATTCCATGCATGATTTACCCCCTTTATTATTTCCAATAAGCCTACTACATTGATTTTATATTGGCAATTCATAAAGCCTAAGCTAACCAGCCGCCTGCTTTTTGGCGGTCCGTGTTGAGCGCTTAGTTAGGCGGGAGTTCGGAACCAGCTTGATTTCCAAGTGACAGCCGACTGCCTGAGCATACTTCTTGAGAGTAGTCAGGGATGGTGCATGTTTACCAGCTGCCTCCAGGCGTGAAACCGCACTTTTTGTCGTACCCATCAACTCCGCGACCGTTTCCTGAGTGAGGCCGAACCTGGAGCGCGCGCCAAGCATTTCGCGGGTAAGCGTGTACTCTTCTTTCAAGTCCTCGTACGCTTTCCTGAATCCCTTGCGCTTCAAGGCTTTCTTGAGAAAAGCCTCATGGTCATGGGGAACTGGTTTATATTTTACATCAGCCATTCTGCACCTCCTTCATCCTTCTCAGGGCAATGCGCAATTCCCGTTCCGGAGTTTCTTGAGTTTTCTTCATAAAAGCGTGAAGTATCACGACGCGCTGACCAACGAAAAAACAGTAAAACGCCCGCCCGCCACTCTAAACTCCCACTTTCCAATTATACTTCGCCATTTATTATCTAAAATCATGTTCCTTCATTTATTACCGCCTGCGGTCGGGAGGAACGCTCAGGTTTGTTTGCGCTGCGTTCTTTGCGGCATCCACTGTAACCCGTTATTAGCCCTTATTGTCTTCGCATACTTTTAACAATCACTGCATCAGCTGTCTAACGCTGGCGTAGATGCGCTGTCTGTTGGGGAGAATCTGGTATTCCAGATGACGGGCATAAGGGATGGTCGTCTGGGTGCAGACGCGGGCATACTTGCAGGATATGCCAGCCTCCAGCACGACCGCTGACAATTCACCTGAGAGACCAAAGCCCTCGTAATCTTCGTCCACCACTAACAGATGCCCAGTCTTTTCGACCGCTTCGCAGACTGTCGTTTTGTCCAGCGGAGAGACGGTTCGCAAGTCCATCACACCCGCTGAAATTCCTTCCGACTCAAGGGCTTGCGCGGCTTCTAAAGCGCGGTGCACGCCCACGCCCACGCTGACGATTGTTACATCACCTCCTGCTCGGCGATGGACAGCTTTACCGAGGGGAATGGGTTCCCACTTTTGGGGCACAGTCCCTTTTGCCCCCTCGGCAGGAACATCATACTGAACCGTGCGTCGTGCTCCTGAACCTAAGAATTCAAGCCAAATCTCCGAGAGGAGTTTATGCTCAAGGAAGATGACTGGACCATCGTGCTGTAGAGCAGCCAGCATCAGGCCGCCCGCATCGGCCGGTGTGGATGGAACCAGTACGGTCAGCCCTGGAATGTGCGCCAGCCAGCCCCACAAAGACTGTTCGTGCTGCCCGCCGTCGCCGTAACCACCGCCACAAGGGAGGCGCACCACAACGGGCGCAGTCCATTTCCCACCTGAAAACGCTTCGACTTTGGCAGCATGGTTGAGCAGAGCATCTATGCATACTCCGAGGAAATCCACCATATAAATTTCCACCACCGGGCGTCCTCCGGCCATCGCGGCAGCTACGCCTGCTCCCAAGAAGGCACTCTCACTGATTGGGGTACCTCGCACGCGTCTGGGTCCAAAGCGCACCAGCAGGTTGCGCCGTAGTAACGGGATGTCCTCACCAAAAAGAATGATGCGTGGGTCATCCGCCATGGCCTGGGCGAGCGCATCAT
>JASEHN010000523.1 GCA_030018715.1 Thermodesulfobacteriota bacterium
TCAAACCTCTGGACTCCGGTTTTCACCGGAGTGACGACTTTTTACGAGATCATCATAATTGATGGCTTCGTAAATAGCCCACCGCCAGGCGGGGTTCCGCCTGTGGCGGGAGAGTCTTTTACTTGGCCATGCTCTTTGATGGCTTTCTATGAGACCATCAATATCCGGCTAAGGAAAAGATTTGGCCCAGCCATTCGCTGAGTGATATTTAATGTGGCTAATATTATTTGTCAAGAAAAATGTCGGAAATTTTATTGACAGGCTAAGGGAAAAGAGATAATTATTACCTGGATTGTCTGGCCTTTTATGATGAACATTTTAGGAAATGACCTTGGGCCAAATCAGGATTATATATCTAACCCGGGGGTGAAGGATGAAGGATATTGTTGTTTACACAGTAATGCCCAACCTGCCAGAGCGTTTGCGCCCTTTGATGGACCTGGCTAAAAATCTCTGGTTCAGCTGGAACCTGGAAGGAATCGACATCTTCCGCTCCATCGACCAGAATCTCTGGGAAGAAACCAATCATAACCCGCTGGCCGTCCTGGGCCGCCTGGGGAACGAACGTATTCAGGAGCTTTTGGGAGATGAAGGTTTCCTGTCAGAGATGGATCGAATCTTTACAGAGTTCAAGCGCTACACGGAGAAAGGCAAGGCCTACCACTTCGGCCTGGAAACCCCCTTTGATTTTACAGTGGCTTATCTGTCGGCGGAATACGGTCTGACCGACTGTCTGCCCATCTACTCCGGCGGGCTGGGGGTTCTGGCCGGAGATCACTTGAAATCGGCCAGCGACCTGCGTGTCCCCATCGTCGGGGTGGGACTATTCTACCAGAAAGGGTATTTCCGTCAGTATTTAAATGTTGACGGCTGGCAGCAGGAGACTTACCCGGATAATGATTTTCACGTCCTTCCGGCAACCATAGAGCGGGATGAAAAAGGAGATCCTCTGTCCGTCGAAGTACCCATAAAAAACCGTAAGGTAAAAGTGCGAGTCTGGCGCATCGCCGTTGGACGGATTCCGCTTTTTATGCTGGATACCAACACGGTGGAAAATTCAGAGGAAGACCGGGATATCACCTCCGCCCTGTACGCCGGCGACCGGGAAATGAGGCTCAAACAGGAAATTGTTTTGGGAATCGGCGGTGTCAGGGCCCTGGACAAGATGGGTTATCGACCGGCTGTTTTTCACATGAATGAAGGGCATTCAGCCCTGGCCATTCTGGAAAGGATTCGCCTGCTGATGGAAAGACATCAGCTTTCCTTTGCCGAGGCCCGGGAAGCGGTGTACGCCAGCAACATCTTCACCACCCATACTCCCATTCCGGCCGGCATCGACATCTTCGACCGGCCGCTGATGGAATCATGCCTGGGAAACTACGTTCGCGCTCTGGGGATTTCCATGGAAACCTTTCTTTCGCTGGGAGCCGAGGGATCGAACCCGAACGAACCCTTCAACATGGCTGTAATGGCCCTGAAGAATTCGGCCAAGACTAATGGAGTCAGTGAGTTGCACAAAAATGTCTCCCGGCGCATGTGGCGGCGGATCTGGCCGATGCTGCCCGAAGTGGACATCCCCATCGAAGGGGTGACCAATGGGATTCATATTCCCTCCTATATCTCCGATGACATGTCCCGCCTCTTCAACCGTTACCTGGGGCGAAAATGGGCCGAAGACCCGGACAATGTCAAGGTTTGGGAGCGGGTCAACCGCATCCCCGATTCCGAATTGTGGCGCGCCCATGAGCGCCGGCGGGAAAGGCTGGTGGCCTTTACCCGCCAGAGGCTTCAGGAGCAACTCCTTCGCCGGGGAGGCCATAAAATCGACATCCAGGCGGCCGGCGAAGTATTGAACCAGGAGGCCTTGACCATCGGGTTTGCCAGGCGCTTTGCCGTTTACAAACGGGGCGACCTCATTTTGAAAGACCCGGCCCGTCTGGCCAAAATCCTCAATGACCCGCAAAAACCTGTGCAGATTATCTTTGCCGGGAAAGCGCACCCCCAGGATAATGAAGGTAAGATGGTTATCAAGAATATCATCCATTTAGCCCAGCAGCCGGAGTTCCGGCACAAGATCGCCTTCATCGAAGACTACGATCTGACCGTAGCCCGTTATATGGTGCAAGGAGCCGACGTCTGGCTGAACAACCCGCTCCGGCCGCTGGAAGCCTGCGGGACGAGCGGCATGAAAGCTGCGGCCAACGGCGCTTTAAACATGAGTGTGCTGGACGGCTGGTGGGCGGAAGGGTATCAGCCCGGTTTGGGGTGGGCCATAGGCTCCGGAGAAGATTATGAAGACCATGAGTACCAAAACCTGGTGGAGAGCCAGGCCATTTATGACCTTTTGGAAAGGCATGTCGTCCATCTCTTTTACGACCGCGGCCGGGACAACATGCCCCGAAAATGGATCGGCGGCATGAAAAAATCCATGTCCACCCTGGCGGCTCGTTTCAACGCTCATCGGATGCTGGAAGATTATCTGCACCAATTTTATCTGCCTTTAGCCCTCAACTGGCGGGAAATCGAGGCCGGCAATTTTGAGAAAATCCGAACTTACTCCTCCTGGGCCAATCATCTGCGGGGAAACTGGTCGCAAATAAAAATTCTGGAGAAACGAGCCGACGTCCGGAGCGTAATCCCGCTGGGTGAAACGCTTAAGGTGGAAGCCCGATTGCAATTAGGGCGGACTCCCCCTCAGGATATTTCCGTGGGTATTTATTACGGCCTCATTGATTCCAAGGCTGAATTTATCGAGCGGGACGTTATTATCCTCCGGGATTTCACCCAGGAAGGGGACCAGACGGTTTTCCGGGGAGAGATTCCCAGTCGGAAAGTGGGCCGCTTTGGTTTCCGGGTACGCATCCTTCCCTCTCATCCCCTACTGACGAATCCCTATTCCCTGGGACTCATCCTGTGGGGATGAATTAAAAACATTACGGGTTACAAGTTGCGGGTTGCGGGTTTGAATTTTTATCATTAACTTGAAACTTGATTGTAGTCGAGTAGACCGGTTTCTCCCGATATTACAGGTTGAGGTTTGTTTTCT
>JASEHN010000524.1 GCA_030018715.1 Thermodesulfobacteriota bacterium
CTCAGGCGGATCACTTTAGACGTTTAACACTTATTCTTTACTTTTTCTTAATCATGGTTTTAAAACTCTGTGATCTCTGTGCCCTCTGTGGCAAATTTTAATTTAATCTATAAAAGAGGCGAAATAAGTAACGGCACCCGGAAACATGATGCAGAGAAATAATCCAACCAACATGAGAGCAATAAAAGGGACAATGCCCTTGTAAACATGAGCGGTCGTCACTCCTGGAGGAGCGACTCCTTTTAGGTAAAACAAAGCATAGCCGAAGGGGGGGGTCAAAAAGGAGTTCTGTAAATTGACGGCTATTAAGACCACAAACCAGAGTTGATCAAACCCCAGTTTCTCGGCAATCGGCAGAAAGACAGGGAAAGTAATATAGATAATGCCGATCCAATCAATCAGCGCTCCCAGGAAAAAAACAATTAACATCATGATGGCCAGAATAAGCCACTTGTTCCCCATCCCCAGGGTGAAGATAAGGTCGGTCAGCACCTGGCCGCCCCCAATTCCCATAAATACGCCGGTAAAACAGGAAGCCCCAACGAGGACCAGCATTACCATGGAAACGGTCCTGCCAGTGGAGAGGATAGTATCCTTGAACATTTTCCAGCTAAAACGCCGGTATCCAATGGTCATCAGAAGGGCGACGAAGGCCCCCACTCCGGAGGCTTCGGTAGGAGTAGCAATACCGGAAAAAATAGTTCCCAATACTCCGATGATCAGCAGAACAGGAGGAACCAGGGATATGGCGGCCATGGATAATCTTTTCTTCACCGGCACGGCGGCTCTCTCTTCCATCGATAAGGGCGGCCCCAGCTCCGGCCTTCGGGCGCATACGAAAGCGATGTAGCCGATGTATAAGCAAGAAAGGATGACCCCCGGGACAATGCCTCCGAGAAACAGTTTGCCGACCGACAACCCGCTCTGATCAGCCATCAAAACCAGCATGATGCTGGGGGGGATAAGGATGCCCAGGGTTCCTCCGGCACAGATCGTTCCACAAGTTAAACTTTTGTCATAGCCGTACTTAAGCATCATGGGCATGGCCAAAAGGGCCATCGTAACCACCGAGGCCCCGACAACTCCGGTGCAGGCCGCAAACACCGTACACACCACCACAACGGACATGGCCACGCCCCCCCTTATGGGACCCAAAAGATAGCGCAGGGATTCGAACAACCCATCGGCGACCCCCGATCTCTGTAAAAGGTTAGCCATAAAAATAAACATGGGGATTGCTGCCAGAATAAGATTATCCATCAGGCCGACGATGCGGTTGGCAAACATGGAGAAAGCAGAAAATCCCCAGCCCAATAGGCCAAAAATTACCGCCAGCCCCCCCAGGATAAAGGCCAGCGGGTGCCCCATGAAAAGCCCGATCAGGACACCGGCAAACATCAAAAAGGTAAGCAGTTCGGGGCTGAATTCTGGCATTAAAGCGCCTTTCCCTTGATTAAAAAGAACAGCCTTCGGTAAAAGATGGAAAACCCCTGGAGCAGCAGAAGCAGAGCAGCTATCGGGGTTACTGTTTTCATCCCTGGCAACACCAGGGGGAGCCTGGCAGTCAGGGTCTTTTCCCGGGTTGCCCAGGAGGCAACGGCATTATCAAAGCCTACATAAAGAAGAATAATGACAAAGGGGAAGAAGAAAAACAGGTAGGTGCAAAGATCCAAAACCGCCTGCGTTTTTGGAGAAAAACGAAGGTAAATGATGTCAATGGCCACATGGCCTTTGTGGAGAAGGGTGTAAGCGGCCAGTATCATGAAGTGGAAGCCATAAAAAAAAGTAATAATTTCATATGTCCACACATGAGGGGAGCGAAACACCCTCCGGGTGAACACCTCATATATGATGATTCCAACAACAACGACCAGGGCCCACACCGCAAACCGCCCTGTCCATTCGCTAATAGTATCAATAATGTTTATTAGCTTTCGAATGGAAAATCCTCCTTTCTTGGCCCAGCAAGCCCCAACCCTCGGCAAATGAGAGGGCCGGGGCTTATAAGGGGGTTTAAATCTTCACTAATCAATCTTAGGATAGACAGTTGGGTTGCGCCCGAAAGCCCACTCTCCCTGCCAGTCCCGCACGGGAGCGTAACCCTTGAAGTAGGCCATCATGGATTTGGCAATCTTCTTATAATCGGGATTCTTGGCCGCTTCCATTTCCATGAACTTCACGGACAATGCTTCCAGCTTGGCCAGATCTTCCTTGCTCAGCGTGGTGATGGTGGTGCCCTTCTTAATAAAGTTCTCCGTTCCTTTAATGTCCAGCCAGTTCCAGTGCCCGTTGCTCCAGAGGACCGTAGCTTTTCCGGCCGCTTCCACCAGAGCTTGCATGTCCGGAGTTAATTTCTTCCAGGCATCCATATTGATCATCAAGCCCAGGAGAGAAGAAGGTTGGAACCAGCAGGGAACGCTCCAGAACTTGGTCACTTCCTGGAACTTCATTCCCCAGTCGCAACTCACGTTAGAAAACTCCGCGCCATCAATAGTCCCTAATTTAAGAGCCATGTAGATTTCCCCGCCGGGGATCTTAACCGGCTTAGCCCCAATTTGTTCCAAGATCCACATGGTCTGGCTAAGGGGTGTTCTCAGGGTCATCCCTTTTAAATCCGCGAGAGATCGAATCGGCTTATTGGTGCGAAATCCGGATTCCGAAGGGGTCATTCCGGTAGGCACATAGTAGATATTATATCTGGCAAAGAGCTCGCGCATCAATTCCAGGCCACCGCCATGATATACCCAGGTGAAGTAATCGCCTGGGGTCATCCAGAAGTTGACCGAGCCGAGCAGGTCAAAGGCTGAGTTCTTTCCTGTCCAATAACTGGGCCATTCAAAACCGCCTTCGAGGGCCCCCTTGGATACCGCATCAAACAGTTCGAAAGCCGGCACGATTTCACCCGCCGGGTGATGGGTAATGGTAATTCGGCCCCCACTCATTTCATTGAGGATTTTACAAAAGTAGCGGTCAGAATCGATTAAGTTGATGGCCGGAGTCCAGGTACTTCCGGCGCGCCATTTTACCTGGGCGAAAGCCGTGGT
>JASEHN010000526.1 GCA_030018715.1 Thermodesulfobacteriota bacterium
AAGTCAGAAAAGCCGTCACTCCTGCGAAAGCAGTCCGCCTCAGGCGGACAGAACTGCCTGAATTAACTGGATTCTCGCTTTCGCGGGAATGACGAAAATGGGTCAAAAAGGACTTTTTACGAGATCATCAAATATAGTGTTAAATTTTTTATTTTTGGTTTTTAGACTTTGGATTGAATTTTTTCTCGGCGGTCTCTGTGCTCTCTGCGGTGGAAAGGATTGTTACCCGCAGATTTCCAGGGCGCTGAAAAAATACCCTATCTCAAAGACCGCTGTCTCCGGCGCGTCTGATCCGTGAACAATGTTTCGTTCTATATTGGAGGCAAACTCGCGGCGGATAGTTCCGGGGAGAGCGTCCTTGGGGTTGGTGGCCCCCATCAGCTCCCGATTTTTAGCAATGGCCTGCAGCCCTTCCAGGATCATCACTACGCATGGTCCCGCGGACATGAAATCTGTCAGACTGCCGTAAAACGCTTTGCCCTGATGAACTGCGTAAAATCCTTCCGCTTCTTTTTTCGACATGTGGATCATCTTCATGGCCGCGATTTTTAAATCAGCGCTCTCAAACCTCTTGATCACTTCTCCGATCAAACCCTTAGCCACTCCATCAGGTTTGATTATCGAAAGCGTCCGTTCCATAATTTTCCTCCAGAAATTCAGATATAGAGGCATACGGCTGTACACCCTAAAGCAGGGAAAACTTTATTATTATGAACTAATGATAATTTTTATCATGGAAGTGAAGGCTGAGCAAGGGGAAAAGGAATCTTGCCCACCCCCAGTTTTGCGGAATAGGTGGGGTGGGGGTGGGCAAGGAAAAGGGATTCAAATAAAAGGGTCCGGGAGCATCAAGAAGCAAGACTTCAATTTCTGATCCCAATTTTAATATGACTAATTTTCATGCTATTGAAAAATAGCCTTGACTATTTTTCAGTTCCATGAAATATTGTCACTATGAAGTCTCGACCCCTGTACATGAAAGTTTGGCGGGAGCTCGCAGCCGAAAAGGCGATGATTTTCCTGTCCGGCCCCCGCCAGAGTGGCAAAACGACCTTGGCGGAAATGATTTCGGAGGAATTTGTTAATCGCCTCTACCTCAACTGGGATATTCCCGAAGACCGAACCCGCTTGCTTGAAAATCCGTTCTTCTTTCAGGAAATCGAACGCCGCAATAGCTCGCTGCCGTTAGTCGTATTCGACGAAATTCACAAATACCGGGACTGGAAAAACTACCTGAAAGGAGTTTACGATCGCTTTCACAGGGAATTTAAGTTTTTAGTCAGCGGGAGCGGGCGATTGGATATTTATCAGAAAGGTGGGGACTCTCTGGCCGGACGATACTATCTTTTCCATCTCTGGCCGTTTACGCTAACCGAATTGGCTGGCGGCGCCCGTGACTTTGACGACTTCAGCAGGCACCTATTAGACGTCCAAACCGAGAAAGAGGCCGAAAGAAAGAAAGCCTGGTCAAGCCTCGAACAATTCAGCGGATTCCCGGAGCCTTTTCTCAGCGGACGAGACGCCTCCTACCGCAGGTGGTCCAACGCTTATTCTCAGCAACTGATTCGAGAAGATATCCGGGACCTGACCAATATCCAGGCCATCGGTGATCTGGAAACTCTCTACTACTTGCTGCCGTCGAAAGTTGGGAGTCCGATTTCCATCCCGTCTTTGTGCAGCGTCCTCAAACTATCCTACAATACGATCCGCAACTGGCTTTCGGCATTCGAGCGGTTTTTTTTGGTCTTCAGTTTGACGCCCTGGACCCGAAAAATTTCCCGAGCTATACAAAAGGAGCGCAAAATCTACCTCTGGGATATCCCCCGAATCAAAGATCCCGCTGCCCGATTCGAAAACATGGTGGCCCTGGAACTTTACCGGGCAGTTACCCTTTGGAATGAGATGGGCTGGGGAAGATTTTCCCTGCATTTCATCAAGAATAAGGAACAACAAGAGGTAGATTTCCTCCTGGCCAACGAAAACCAGCCATTCCTCCTGGTTGAGACGAAACTTTCCGAAACCCAGCCATCCCCAGCCCTTTTAAAATTCCAGGCGTTCTTAGAAGTGCCCGCCATTCAACTCACCAATATGACCGGCGGTTATCGCCAACTGTCAAAGGACGGTCGGCAAATCCTTGTTGTCCCTGCCTGGCAGTGGCTCTCTGCGATTCCCTGAAACATTGACTGTTATTGATTTCAGCGGCATTCCAGGGACGTAAAACAGATCTTGCAAAGGGGCTAAATCTGCTCTTGACTCTTATTTTGTTTAAATTTTTAAGCATTTGAATTTTGGATTTGTTTCGGATTTCGATATTCGGATTTCGAGTTTCCCGGCATTCCTATTTGGTTACGGCTACGCCGGGTTAGCAACTTGACATGTTTGAAGAAAAGATGATAATTTCAGCTTGTTCCCAACAGAGGAGGGAAGCCCAGGCCAGAGGCTAACTCAATATTAATCCCTTTGAATCAAATTGGGCGATACCCCGCCCATATCCTTATAGTTACTCCGAAAAAATCAGATTGTCTGCGCGAAGATCCATACTCGTGCCATTTCTTTGACATGCACTTGCTCGAAGATGGATATGAAATCCGGACCATACAGGAGCTGCTGGGGCACAAAGATGTCAGCACAACCATGGTCTAAATCCATGTGTTGAATCAGGGCGGTTAAGGGATTCGCAGTCCTGCCGACAGCCTGTGACTAGGAAAAACGGCATTGTTCTTATCAAGACTTGATAACAACAAAGCAATCCTACCGCAATAATTGCATTGGCGGTGGAAAAAATTGAACTTTCATGCAAAAAACGGCAATCCGGATTTCCGGGATATACAGACTCAAAAATGCTATCCTAAAGGTCTAAAATAGACCGGCCTAAACATTGATGGCGCGGACGCTTCGCGCCGCGCCATCGGGGCGAGGCAGGAAAGGAAACAATGTCGCAAGAAGGATTCTCTGACCATCTGCGGGTCGGCGGCGTCTTCAACATCCTCCTGGGTATCCGCTTTGCACGGGAGATCGACGACAAGAACGAAGATGGCCTAGC
>JASEHN010000525.1 GCA_030018715.1 Thermodesulfobacteriota bacterium
CTTGCATGTGTTAGGCACGCCGCTAGCGTTCGTTCTGAGCCAGGATCAAACTCTCCAGTTAAATCATTAACCTTAATTCTTTCGAATTTAGGCTTAAGTATAAACGAAGAGAATATCCCAACGACAAGGTATTGCTATTCAGTTTTCAAAGAACAAGAAGTTGATCGAAGATTCTCACTATAAATCTTCTTTAGCAGGTTGTCAAGGAAAATCTTTTGGTTGAAAATCTTTTTTGCGGATGAAAGATCTTGCCTTTTTTTTATATAATAATAAGTTATTTCGTTTCTCTTGTCAACAACAAATTGGAATATTTATTTTAATATAATTTCCAGATGTTCCGCCGCTGCCGGCTTGATTCTTATTTGGCGTAGTCAATCGCCCGCATTTCCCGGATCACGGTTACCTTGATTTGCCCGGGGTAAGTTAATTCATTCTCTATTTTTCGGGCAATATCTCGACTGAGCATTAAGGCATCGGCATCGGAAATCTCTTCATGCTCCACGACTACCCGGATTTCTCGTCCAGCTTGGATGGCATACGCCTTGTTAATTCCCGGAAAAGTGTGGGCAATTTTTTCCAGTTCCTCCAGGCGTTTAACATAGGTCTCGATCATTTCCCGGCGGGCGCCAGGCCGGGCGGCGGATAAAGCATCGGCCGCCTGGATCAAGATAGCCATGATGTTCTGGGGCTTCTCGTCATCATGATGGGCGGCAATGGCGTGAATGATCTTATGAGCCTCCCCGTATTTTTTGGCCAAGTCCGCGCCGATTAAGGCATGGGCCCCCTCTACTTCATGGTCAACCGCCTTGCCGATGTCATGCAGCAGTCCTGCCCGTTTGGCTTGTTTGATGTTTACGTTGAGTTCGGAGGCCATGGCCCCGGCTAAAAAAGCCACTTCCAGGGAATGCTGAAAAACATTCTGAGCAAAACTTGTTCGGTATTTCAGCTTGCCGATCATTTTGACCAGCTCTGGATGAATGCCATGAACCCCTACGTCAAAAGTCGCCCGTTCCCCGCTTTCCCGGATCGTCTGTTCAATCTCCTGCTCTGCCCTGGCTACTATTTCTTCAATCCGCCCGGGATGTATGCGGCCATCGGTGATCAATCGTTCAAGGGTAATCCGGGCAACTTCCCGGCGAATGGGGTTGAAGCCCGAGATGATCACTGCCTCCGGGGTATCATCGATGATCAGGTCAACTCCCGTAGCTGCCTCCAGAGCCCGGATATTCCGACCTTCCCTCCCAATTATTCTACCTTTCATTTCTTCGTTGGGCAGGTTGACCACGGAAACGGTCTCTTCCGCGACATAGTCCGCGGCGTAGCGCTGAATAGCGGACACAATGATTTCCTTTGCCCGTTTATCGGCCACACCTTGTGTTTCCTCTTCGATCTTCTTGATCAGCTTAGCCGATTCATGCCGCATTTCGCTCTCCACCAGCTTCATCAATAGTTCTTTGGCTTCCTCGGCAGAGACCCCCGCGATGCGTTCCAGCATCTGCCGCTGTTCTTCGAGCATTGCGGAATATTTTTTTTCCTTTTCGCCAAGGGTCTTCTCCTGCTGCGAAAGGGCCTTATCCCGTTTGGAAAAACTCATTTCCTTTTGATCGAGCAGGTCTACTCTTTTTTCTAAGTTTTCTTCTTTCTGGAGCAGTCGTTTCTCCATATTATGGAGTTCCTGACGACGCTCTTTGGCTTCGGCCTCAAACTCGGACCGGGCCCGAAAAAAATGGTCTTTGGCCTGGATTTCGGCTTCTTTACGTACAGCTTCGGCCTTCTTTTTGGCTTCTTCAACCGCTTCCCGGGCCTTTTGTTCAGCTAACCGATACCGGGCAGCCGACATCTGCTTATGTAGAAGGAAGCCGGCGCTAAGGCCAATTAGAAGAACAACCAGCGCCATTCCTATCATCGGATAAATATCCACGCTTGAAACTCTCTTTTGTGAAAGGATTATCCGGCGTTCACCCTGCCGGATGACCAGAAAAACACCTTTATTCTCTTCTTGGCGTTAATAAATTTTCGGTGAGGGCAAAGGGGGAAAGCGAGGCTTAAGCGATTTTTAAATCTTTACAATCTCTTTTTGGTCCAAACAAGAAAAATTTTTTAAACCCCTCCCGGGGAAATATCTTGTTGCCCATTTTCTACTAATCTATTTGGTCGGCCTAAGCTTGTTTTCCTTCTTAAATCCCTCTTGGCCTTATAACAAAACATCCCCCCGCAAATGCCGTGTGATGCTTTCCTTTTGAACCTAGGGTTTCTAGGTGGGTGCCATATTATTGCTTTTGACTTTCCCGTATTCCCGCGGAACCGGGATATGCCAGCCGCAATAAGGGACAGCTCCCGTTCTTTTTCTGTTGGCTCAAAGAATGTGGCATCATCACTAACATCGCAGGGGAAAAAGATTTCAATCCTCTTTTTTTTTTATTGCTGAATGAATAATCTCAATTAATCGGCCTGACTTATCCTCAACCGCCCGGCTTAACTTATTCTGTTTCTCCAACAAATCAAAGTAATCATTGGCGATGTTCAAGGTGGCCAGGATGGCCACGTTTAAGGGCGAAATAGCTTTTGAACTTTCTGATATTCCCTGAATTTTCCGGTTGACATATTCACCAATTTTTTTAACCCGCTCTTCTCCTTCGTCGCTCTTTATGGTGTATTCCCGCCCTAAAATTTCCAAACGAACGGCGTTTTTCACTTTTTTTTCAGCCTGTTTTACCGGGAGAAATGATTCGATCGATCCGGTTCAGTAAATTCTCTACTTTAACCCTGGCCGTTTCCCGTTCTTCGGACAAAACGGCCACTTTCCCCATAAGCCCTTTTAATTCCATCTCTTTCTGCGCCAATTTTTCTGTCAGGGCTATTTTTTCGTTTTTCAAAGATGCATAAGCTTCAACCAATTGGGTAATTTTTTCTTCCAACTTTTCCAAATTATCTATTTCTTTGGTCATTTTTTCCTTGTTTCCCCTGTTATGCCTTTTTCCCCGCACCTGAACATATCGCACCTTCGGTGCGGGCTTTAAAGATCTTTGACATAGCACAAGTC
>JASEHN010000527.1 GCA_030018715.1 Thermodesulfobacteriota bacterium
AACTCCTTGAAATAACTGTCCGCCTGAGGCGGACGGCTTTCGCCGGAATGACGGGAAAAGGAGCTTTCCGACTTTTTACGAGTTCATCAGAGTTAGAAGTATTTGGGAGGTTTGACAGAATGAGGAAGAAATTTTTTGATGTCAAAGATATAGACATCAAGGAGATACAAAAAGATTTAAGCGATTATCTGGCTAAAAAATACGGCCAGAGAGTCCAGTTCGCCGGGTTCGGCCCGCTTCCGGAACCTGCGGGGGAAAAGATTGAAGAAGGCGAAAAGGAGAAGCCTTCCGAGCCTGTATCCATCCACTTCGACATGAAACCCGAAGAGTTGAAGTCTTATCTGGACGAATATCTGGTTAGACAAGAGGAGGCCAAAGAAGTCTTGGCCACCAAGGTCTGCACCCATTTCAATCGCATCAAGATGTTTGAGTCCCAGAATAAAAATAAGCGAAATGAGAGTGTAGGGGAGATCAAGAATAACATCATCATGATAGGGCCTACAGGCGTGGGCAAAACTTTTCTGGTAAAGCTGATCGCCAGAAAAATCGGGGTTCCCTTTGTCAAAGGAGATGCCACCAAATTTAGTGAAACAGGTTATGTGGGCGGGGACGTGGAAGATCTTGTCCGGGATCTGGTGTATGAGGCCAAAGGGAATATTGAACTGGCCCAGTACGGGATCATTTATCTGGATGAGGTGGATAAGATCGCTGCTTCGCCCAACCTGATTGGACCGGACGTTTCTCGTTCGGGCGTACAGCGGGCATTGCTAAAACCCATGGAAGAGACCGAGGTGGAGTTGAAGGTTCCGCATGATCCAGTTTCCCAGATGGAAGCCATCATGGAATTCCAAAAAACCGGGAAGAGGGAAAGGAAGAAGATCAACACCAAACACATCCTTTTCATCATGAGCGGGGCTTTCACCGGTTTGGAAGAAATCATTAAAAAACGCTTGAACCGGCAGGGCATTGGATTTGGAGCAGAGATCAAGTCCAAAGATGAAAAGGCCGAATACCTGAAGCAGGTGAAAGCCGAAGACCTGATTCAATACGGGTTTGAATCGGAGTTCATCGGCAGGCTGCCGGTGGCAACGGTTTTCGAACATCTGGAGGTTGAGGATCTTTACAACATCCTTCGGAATCCCAAAAGCCCGATCATCATCGGCAAAAAGCGGGACTTCAAGGCATATGGGATCGACCTGCAGTTTACAGATGAATCGCTCCAGCGGATTGCCGAAAATGGTTATCAGGAGCGAACAGGAGCCCGGGGCCTGGTCAGCGCCGTGGAACGGGTCTTGCTAAAATTCGAACACATTCTTCCTTCGACCAATATTCGCCGTCTGGTCGTCACCCGGGCCATGGTGGATGATCCGGCAGGGGAGCTGAAAAAATTCCTGGAAGCCCCGGAAGATCCAGCGCGAGAAGCCCTCTTTCAGAGATTGCTTATGGAAGAAGAGATGGAGATGGAAAAATCCATCCGTAAAAGGGAACCGGAATTCGAGTCGCGTTACGGGGTGTCTTTTTCCAACCGGCGGATTCAACTGATTACCAGGCGGGCGGTGGAAGGGCGGATGGATGTGGATTCGGCGGTGGAAGAGGTGCTGGCGATTCATCGGGCGGCCCTGGATTTTGAACGAATGTTTTCCAGCCGGAACGAAGTCCAGATCCATTTCACCGAAGAAGCAATTGATCGCCTGGTGGAAAGGATATGGGAGGAAGGGCTTGAGCCCGAGGCTTTCTTCAGGCAATCTTTTCAAAACTACGAACACGGACTGAAGCTCATTAAGGAGAAGACCGGAAGGCAGGAGATTTTCATCCCACCGGAAGGGATAGAGAATCCGGAAAATTTTCTGAACCGGTTGATCCGGGAAACCTACAAAAGCGAGTGAGGATATGGCCAAAAGGGATTATTACGAAGTCTTAGGCGTAAAAAAAACCGCGACGGAAGACGAAATCAAAAAGGCTTACCGCAAACTGGCTATGAAGTATCACCCAGACCGCAATCCGGGAAACAAGCAGGCCGAGGAGCGTTTCAAGGAGATCAACGAGGCCTACGCCGTCTTGAGCGATCAAGGAAAACGCCAGCAGTATGACCAGTTTGGCCCTTCTGGCTTCAAGCAGCGTTTCTCCCAGGAGGATATTTTCCGCGGGTTCGACATCAGCGACCTTTTTAAGGACCTGAAATTTTCCAACAACGATGTGTTCAGTCGCATCTTTGGCGGAGCCGGACGAGGAGCCAAAGTCCATTATGGAAATTATGAGGATCTCTTCGGGCAAAAGCGGGGACAGGCTCCTGATTTTGGCGATATGTTTTCAGGAGGGGGGTACCAGGACCGGGGACCGATACCCCAGAAGGGCCAGGATATTCAGTATGAATTGAACCTAACGTTTCAGGAGGCCGCGCTCGGTTGCGAGAAGAAGTTAAAAATTCCCAAAGAGGGGAAGATGGAAGAAGTTATAGTGAAGATCCCTGCGGGAATCGAGAGCGGCAAAAAGCTGCGCCTTGCGAGAAAAGGGATGGAAGGGGGCCGCGGCGTTCCCCCCGGAGATTTATATCTCAAAGTGCACGTTGCCGAGCACCCTTTTTTCAAAAGGGAGGGGAGCGATATAACAGTTGAGAAAGAGATTAAAATTTCCGATGCTCTCCTGGGGACAGCGATTGAAGTTCCCACGCTCGACGGTTCGAAACATATCAAAGTTCCTCCCGGCACCCAGAGCCACAGCCGGATTCGCCTGAAAGGGTTTGGCTTGCCCAATCTTCAGGGAGGGGGTAAGGGCGATGAGTATGTGCGCATCCTGATTAAGTCTCCCAAAAATCTCACCGAAAAGCAGAAAAAACTTGCCGAGGAATTGAAGAAGGAAGGGCTTTAAGCCCCTTTATCCCCTTTACTTTTCTATAGACATTTTTCCGCGGATTTGTCTACAATCCATCCGAAAGAACCCCGTAAAGGCTTTCCCTAACGTGAGAAAGGAGATTATTCCATGCAATACGAATTGACCGAGGAGCAGGTCTTGCTCCGCGATACAGTCCGGA
>JASEHN010000023.1 GCA_030018715.1 Thermodesulfobacteriota bacterium
TCTCTGTGCCCTCTGTGGCTAAAGTTTTTTTGGTTGCGGCTTTGCCGCGCTGTGTTCTCAGTGTCCTCTGTGGCTTCATTCAGGTTTTTCACAGCTTCCGATACGCCACCCCGACCACTTTACCGAGGACGCGGAAACTCTTCGCCACTTTCTTAACCCGGATGGGAGGCATGGCCGGGTTATCCGATTTCAGCGCGATATAGCTTCCCTCCCGGAAGATTCTCTTCACGGTGACCTCTCCGTCGATCGTCGCCAGGACAATGGTTCCATCATCCGTAAAAGCGCCCTGTTTCACCAGGAGGTAGTCTTGGGGGAGAATGGTGGGGGACATACTCATTCCTTCCCGGTCCACGCGAACGATAAAGAGACCGGAACCCTTAGCCCATTCCTCGGGTACGGGAATGGCCCCCTCGATATTTTCCACGGCCTCCAGGGGAGGGCCTGCCGCCACTTTGCCCACCACAGGAATGAGTTGCACGGCTGAAAAAGGCCTGAAAACCTGGATTCCTCTGGACTTGGAAGAGCGCGTTAAACTTCTCTTTTTTTCCAGCGCCCGCAAGTGGTCGATGGCCGCCCGGTAATCAATCCCAAAATGTCCGGCGATCTCCCGCACTGTGGGCGGATAGCCATGCTCCGCCGCAAAAATCTGAATGAAGCTTAGAACCTGCCGCTGCCTTGGCGTGAGATCCATTTTTGCCTCCTTTATCCTTTATACTCATCATTTGATGAGTTGTCAAGAAAAATCTCTCTCCTCCTTCCCTGGCCCAAGCGAAAGGGCGCTAATTTCTTTAGGTAATTTGGGTGAAGGCCTCGCCCGGCAAAAAAGTGTGGAAAATAAAAGCTGCCCGCGTTATTTTATTAAAGCATTTTCTAAAAATTACTCCAGCGAGGAGGGGAAACCATGGAATTCAAAGGAAGCCGCACGGAAAAAAACTTACTGGCCGCTTTTGCCGGCGAATCCCAGGCCAGGAATCGTTACACCTATTTTGCCAGCGCTGCCAGGAAAGCGGGCTACGAGCAGATTGCCGCCATCTTTCTGGAAACGGCCGATAACGAAAAAGAACACGCCAAGCTCTTCTTTCAGTTACTCCAGGGGGGAGAATTGGAAATTCAAGCAGCTTACCCGGCCGGGGTCATCGGAGACACGGCTGCCAATTTAAAAGCCGCAGCCGCCGGGGAAAATCTGGAATGGACTACCCTTTACCATAATTTTGCCAGTGTGGCCAAGGAAGAAGGCTTCCTGGAAGCCCAGCAAGCCTTCAGCCAGGTAGCCAAAGTAGAAGAGTTCCATGAGTCCAGGTATCTGGCCCTGCTTAAAAACGTCCAGGAAGGAAATGTTTTCAAAAAGACTTCATCGGTGAAGTGGCACTGCCGGAATTGCGGTTATGTATTCGAGGGGAAAGAAGCGCCGGATAAATGTCCGGTCTGTGCCCACCTCCGGGCTCACTTCGAAGTGCTGGCGGAAAACTATTAAAACATGGTCCAAGGATTCCAGGATTCAAGGGTCCAAGTGATGGCGGCTTTTGGAATTTCTTTTTGGCACTCTGCCTTCCGAAATTTTTGCCCCTCGAACCCTCGGCCCCTCGAACCCTCGGCCCCTCGAATCCTCGAACCCCATTAAAGAGTTCTCTCTCCTTAGACTTCATTTTCCGGCGCTTATCCGGCGATCCCTCGTGGTCATAACCAAGAAGGTGGAGAATTCCATGAACCAGGAGAAAAACAACCTCCTCCTCTGTCTTGCCGCCAACAGCCCGGGAGTGTCGTTCGGCTGTTTCTGCCGAGATAACCACATCCCCTAAAACGTGAGGGTTGATTGCCGCAGGGTCGCCGGCCGCCATGGGGAAAGCGATAACGTTGGTAGGACGGTTGCGTTGAAAATATTGGCGGTTCAGGCTGGTGATCTCTTCATCGTTTACGATGACCAGGCTGACTTCATGCCTCTCACATCCCAAGGCGCTTAAGATCTTCTTCGCCGCTCTTTTTATCTTCCGGGTGTCGATCGCGACCCGTTTTTGCCGGTTGCTTAAAGAAATCCCCATTGTTCCTCTTCTTGCCGCTGCTCTCTTTGGCGGCAGGCACAGGGTATTCCACCCGGTGATGGTGAATGCCTGTTAGGATCGTGGTAAAGCTTTTGGCAATCTGATGCAGGTCTTTAAGGGTCAGCTCGCACTCATCCAACTGGCCATCCGTAAAAAAGGTGTTAATAATCTTCTGTACCATACCCTGCAAGCGGGCGGGAGTGGGCTGGAGAAGCGTGCGCGAAGCAGCTTCTACCGCATCCGCCAGCAAGACCAGCGCGGCTTCTTTGGTTTGAGGCTTTGGCCCATGGTAGCGGTAGGCCCCTTCGTCCACCTGGTCCATCTCCGGGTTCTCTTGATCCTTGGCCTTCTGGTAGAAAAAAGAGATGAGACTCGTTCCGTGGTGCTGCTGAATGATATTGTTGATCTTCTGTCCGAGATTGTATTCCCGGGCCAGCTCCAGGCCGTCTTTCACGTGGGAGACCAGGATCAGGCTGCTCATGCTCGGCTCTAACTTGTCGTGTTTGTTTTCCTGCGATCCCTGATTCTCGACGAAATAGAGCGGTTTGGTAATCTTGCCGATGTCATGGTAATAAGCGCTTACCCGCGCTAAAAGAGGGTTGGCATTCACTGCCCGGGCCGCAGTCTCCGCCAGGGTGCTGACGACGATGCTGTGGTGGTAGGTTCCCGGGGCCTCCAGAAGCATCTTCTTGAGCAGCGCATGGTTAAGGTTGGCCAGTTCCAATAGCTTGATGTTTGTGGTGTATCCGAAAACCCATTCCACGAATGGCAGGGTCCCCAGGACCATAACCGCCGCCACGACTCCGCCCAGAAAGCCAAAGAGGAGGTTAAAGCCAACTTCCCAGAGCACCCACTCGTGGCCAATCAAGTTTTGACAGAGGATTGTCAAAACATTTACCAGTCCAACTTTGGCCCCGGTCTTCAACAAGATATTGCGGTCCTCACAATAGCCCACGCTGTGGGCGCCGACTACACTGCCGATGAAAAAATACACTGAAAAGAAAACGCTATTGTCCAGCAACCAGCCAGCGAAAATGCTGGCCACTACAGAAAATACCAATGCCGTCTCGGAGTTGAGCACGATGCGCACCAGTATGGCCCCGGCAGCAATCCCGATACCGTAAACGTAGGCTGAATGGGGTATTTCCGGCAAAGCCGGCCCAAGGAAAGGAAGAACCGCCAGGCTCGCCTTAGTCACAGCCAGCATAGCCACCAAAAGAAGGGTAAGAAAGAGCAGGTCTTTATCATCGGGGGAGAATTTGCGGATGTTGCCTGCGGAGAATTCAAAGAGGATGACCAGCAGGAGGATCACCAGCAGGCTTGTCCCCAGAGCTTGAGACGGAAGGAGAAAGCCCACGGCTGAAGCCAGAAGGAGGAGCAATATCAACCGTTTCCAAAGGGACTTTCTCGACTCCAGGTGATTCCCCGCGGATGGCGGGGCAATCTTTCGCCCCCAATGGGCAAAAAACTTGACAAAAAATGGTTTTTTACGATATGCGCCGTTTACTGTAAAATTGCCGGTCAATTCTGACTCCTCCGGCCATGTAGAGCTTTCATTCCCGTTCTCTTTCGGAAAGATTTTTCTTTCTGGTCTGCCCTTCGTAAGCCCGGATGATTTCCTGAAGCAAAGGATGGCGAACGACATCCACTTCCGTGAAATAGCTGAAGTGGATCCCTTCGATCCGGGACAGGACTTCCCGGGCCTCGATCAGACCCGACACTTTGCCGGCGGGCAGATCAACCTGGGTGATATCGCCGGTTATTACCGCCTTGGAACTGAACCCCAGGCGGGTGAGGAACATTTTCATCTGTTCCGAGGTCGTGTTCTGAGCTTCATCCAAAATAACAAAAGAATCATTCAGCGTGCGGCCGCGCATGAAAGCCAGGGGCGCCACTTCGATGACCCCTTTCTCCAGAAGCCGGGAAGCCGTCTCAAAGTCCATCATGTCATGCAGGGCATCGTAAAGGGGCCGTAAATAAGGGTTGACCTTCTCCAGAAGGTCGCCGGGAAGGAACCCCAACTTCTCCCCTGCTTCCACCGCCGGCCGGGTGAGGATAATGCGCTGGACTTCTTTCTTGGTCAAGGCAGCCACTCCCATGGCCATGGCCAGGTAAGTCTTTCCCGTTCCCGCCGGCCCGATACTGAAAACAATATCATAATTGCGCATGGCATCGACGTAAAGCTTCTGCGCCAGGCTTTTGGGGGTAATCAGCCGGCGCTTGGAAGAAATGTAGATTGTATCCAGGAAAATATCCTTCAATTTAACCGAATTATTACCTGAAAGAATGCGGATGGCGGAAAGAATGTCGTTGGGGTAGATGGGGTGACCCTTGCGCAGGATGTCGTACAGCTCTGAAAGCAGCCTTTGGGATAGCTGGGCCGCAATTCGCTCCCCGGAGATTGTTAAAGTGTTACCCCGGGCAAAAATCTTCACTCCGATGCTCTTCTCGATGAGCTTCAGGTTACCGTCATTCTCGCCACAGAGAAGCTGAAGAGTGGAAGAATCCTCAAAATGAACCCGAGCAGCAGGGGCTTCTTCAACGATGGCTTTCAAGCCTTCCTATTCTCCGATAGCTCCCTCAGAAAGAGCATACAAAAACTGGCGTGGGCTGAGTGCATGGAAGCCTTTTGAATTTCCATTCCCAAAAGAACAAAGCCCTCATCTCGCTGAGGGCCGTCTTTATCTCGAAATTTTTGATCAAGAATCCTTATGCCTCATGATCAACATTGTTTAATAATATCATAAAATTCAGTGTCAAGCAATTATTTTCCTTGAATCATCCACCCTGCTGACTTAAGATAGGCAGAAGATGAAAAGACCCTGCAAGACAAACCAAGCTTCTTTCTCTGGGAAAAAACATAACATAAACCATCTTCTGGCCATCATGGCCAGACTCCGCAGTCCTTCGGGTTGCCCCTGGGATCGGGAGCAGACTGAAAACAGCCTCAAAAAGTTCCTGATCGAGGAAGCTTATGAAGTGTTAGAGACCATCGAGACTAACGATCCGGAAGGGTTGAAAGAAGAATTAGGCGATCTTCTCCTGCAAATTATCTTCCTCTCCCGTATTGCCGAAGAAAAAGGACAATTTAATTTTTTGGATGTGGTCCATACTCTTGCCGAAAAATTGGTCCGGCGCCACCCGCACGTCTTTTCCTCAGTCCCGGGCATTCCCGGTAAATCCCAGCCTGAGGATGCCAAGTCCGTCGTTAAAATTTGGAAGTCTGTAAAAGAAAACGAGCACAGAAATGCCGGAAAGACCTCGCTTCTGGACGGCCTTCCTCTATCCCTCCCGGCTCTCGAACGTGCCCAGAGAATGTCCGAGAGGGCTTCCCGGGCCGGCTTCGATTGGCCGGACATCCATGGGGTCTGGGAAAAAGTGCTGGAAGAACTATCTGAGTTAAAGAAGGCCGGGGAAGACTCCATTCCTTGGCGAGTTGAAGAAGAATTAGGAGACCTTTTCTTCACCCTGATCAACTGGGCCCGTTTCCAGGGAATTTCCGCGGAAGAAGCGCTGCGCAAGACCAACCGCCGCTTTGCTCACCGGTTTCGGCAGGTTGAACTGGATTTGAAGCGGAAAGGACGCACCCCGGAGGAATCAACTCTAAAAGAGATGGACGAACTCTGGAACAAAGCCAAAAAAGGCGGTAGGCGCAAGGCGTGAGGCGTAAGCGGTGCAGGGCTTCGCTTGCCCGGAATGACGATTGAGCACCAGATTTTGAGATTTGCCAGAACCTTTCATTTAACTATTTTCTGTGAAATAGTTCCATCGCCTCCTCGGGGCCCTTGGCCAGCAAAACTTCTACGGTCTCAGCTCCTCTCTCAACCGCCTCTTTTAGCTCCTTCTTCTCATCCCCCTTAAGAGGTTGCAGGACATAATCGGCTGGGTCAGTATTCAGTCCCGCAGGCCGGCCAATTCCTATTTTAACTCTTATAAATTGATCATCCCCCAGGGCATCGCGAATGGACTTCACCCCCTGATGGCCGCCATGCCCTCCGCGGAGACGAATGCGTATCTTTCCCGGGGGAAGGTCCAGGTCATCATGCAGGATTATAAGGTTTCCCGGAAGGATCTTAAAAAAAAGGAGAAGCCGGCGTACGGCTTCTCCGGAAAGGTTCATATAGGTTAGCGGTTTGGCCAGAATTACTTCTATGTTTCCGATCTTTCCCCGGCCATATGCGGATTTCCAACCCCGCCGGGAAAGATCTATCCCATGCCGCTTGGCCAGGTGCTCGATAAGCCAGAAGCCCATATTGTGCCGTGTTAAGCGGTAAGTACGCCCGGGATTTCCCAGGCCCACGATGAGCTTCACCCCGCCTCCTTAAAGGTAAACTAAGCCTTGCCTTCTTCGGCCTCCTCTTTCTTCTCCCCGATCCGTTCGGGCTGGACAATCTCCCTTTCACCCTCCGGAGCAGCCACAATCTCCTCATACTTCGCTTCGGAGATGGGCGGGGTTACGCTGGCCACTGTGAAATTAGTTTCGGCAACGATCTCGAACTTACTTGAAGAGGGAATGTCCTTAACATGCAGGGAATCCCCGATTGTCAGCCCGCTAACATCCACCTCGATGAACTCCGGAATATCTGACGGCAGACAGCGAACACGGACCTCGCGGCGGGGCTGTTCCAGGATGCCGCCGGTTTTTACCCCTTCGGCTTTTCCCGTAAGGTGAATAGGGACTTCCACTTCAATCTTCACGTCCATAGCCACGGCGTAAAAATCAGCGTGGAGGTATTTTCGCTTCGTGGGATGCACCTGGAGGTCTTTGAGCATGACCACCTTGTGGCCGACCTTCTCGCTCCCTTCCCCTTTAATTCTCAGCCCGATCAGGGTATTTTCGCGAGCCCCGCTCGTCAATATCTTTTTCAACTCTTCCGGGTTGAGGGATAGGGAATACGTCTCCATAGCGCGCCCATAAAGAACGGCCGGGATCCTGCCCTCTCGCCTGATTCGACTAGCCGCTCCTTTACCTTTATCCATCCTTAAGTCAACTTCCAATTCTCTCTGCTCCATAATACCTCCCTTAAACGAATAGAGAACTCACCGAATCATTACAATGAATTCTCTTGATGGCTTCAGCCAAAATTTTACCCACGGATAAAACTTTAAACTTGGGGTTAGACAGGGCTTCCGGCTTGAGGGGAATGGTGTTGGTAACCGCAATTGCCTCGATGATCGATTCGTTCAACCGTTTCACCGCCGGCCCTGATAATACCGGATGGGTACAACAAGCTACCACCCTGGCCGCCCCCTTCGATGCCAGGGCCGAAGCCGCCTCCACCAGAGTTCCTGCCGTGTCCACAATGTCATCGAGGATGATGGCCTGCAAACCTTTGACTTCCCCGATGATGTTCATGAATTTCGCTACGTTCGGACCATCCCGGCGTTTATCGATGATGGCCAGGCTGGCATTCAGTCTTTTGCCGAAGGCCCGGGCGCGTTCCACACCCCCGGCGTCCGGGGAAACAATAACCAGGTTATCCTGAAAGCGGTTGCGGATGTATTCCAGCAGCACCGGCGCGGCAAAAAGGTGGTCCACGGGAATGTTGAAGAAACCCTGGATTTGCCCGGCGTGCAGGTCAACGGTCAAAACCCGGTGGGCCCCGGCGGCTGTGATCAGGTCGGCTACCAGCTTAGCCGTAATCGGCGCCCTGGGGGAGACCTTGCGGTCCTGGCGGGCATAACCGTAATAAGGGAGAACAGCGGTGATGCGGTCGGCCGAAGCTCTTTTCAAGGCGTCGATCATGATCAGAAGTTCCATCAGGTTGGTATTTCCCGGGGTACAGGTGGATTGGATGACGAATACATCCATACCCCTCACGCTCTCATCAATGTCCACCTTAATCTCGCCGTCGCTAAAATTCCGTACGTCGGCCAGCCCCAATGATGTCCCTAAAACGTCACAGATCTCCCGGCCTAAAGGAACATTGGAATTTCCCGAAAAGATCCTCATCTGTTCCAACCTTTTTCTCCCCCCTCGTTTCTAAAGAACAGGGTTTCCTGGCTGGGGCGGGAGGATTCGAACCTCCGAATGCGGGTTCCAAAGACCCGTGTCTTACCGCTTGACGACGCCCCAGCGAAAAAATATTTGGACACAGATTTTCACAGATATCTTTTTTATTGTTTCTTTAAATTGAATATCCTGATAATCTGCGTTTATCTGTGCCCAAAAAGTAAATTCCTTTTCTTTTGATTATATCCCCTGGCAAATGACGGTTCTCCACCCTGCCGGCAAGGCAATGCATTTCTCCGTGCGCTCGGCCTCTTTCTTCCCGGGAAAGAGCCCGAATACGACTGGCCCGCTGCCGGACATCAGCGCCCCGCTGGCCCCCTTAGCTAAAAGCTCCTCTTTCATCCAGGCGATCTGAGGATGAAGGGATATAGCTACTTTTTCCAGGTCGTTCTTCAAAACCGGCAGAAGGTCCGGCAAGCTCGAGTAGGATTCTTCTATCTTCATCTGCCTTTTTTTTTGATTCCCCAGACGGTCGTAGGCATTATAAGCAAAGGCCGTAGATATGTAAAATGGGGGAATCATAAGCAGAAACCAGAGCGGATGGGGAAGATCCACCGCCGTTAATCTTTCTCCGATCCCCAGGGCCAGAGCTGGTTTCTGGAAGATGAAGAAAGGGACATCGGCTCCCACTTTCGCCCCCAGGGACATCAAATGCTCCTTTCCCCATCCCACCTCCAGCAGTTCATTCAACCCCATCAACACCGTAGCAGCATCGCTGCTTCCTCCGCCCAATCCGGCGGCCACGGGAATTTTCTTCTTCAATATAATTTGCAATCCTCTTTGGATTCCGCACTCCTCTAAAAAAAACCGAGCCGCCCGGCAGGCCAGGTTTTCCATCCCTTGCGGGGTTTCCTCCCCTTCTGAAAGCAGCCTTATCCCCTGCCCGTTCAGGGTAATTTCCAATTCATCAAAGAGATCAACCCGATGCATCAAGGTTTGAATCTCATGATAATTGTCCGGCCGCTTTCCTAATATTTCCAAATGCAAGTTGACTTTTGCCGGAGCCAGAAATCTCATCATCCCTTGGGGGCGCGAAGAGTTACATAGAGGTTTCTCTCACCGCGCTTCATAAACAGGCGGACAATCTCCCCCTTTTTAATCGCGGATAGGGCGCCCTGGTAGTCGCTTAATTTCCGGACGGCCTGACCATTAACCTCGCGGATGACGTCTCCCCTTTGCACCCCGCCCTCATCGGCGACGCTTCCCGGTTCTACCTGGCTGACCACCACTCCCCCGGGTTCGCTCAAGCGGAGCTGCCGGGCGATCTCCGGGGTAATCTCCTGGACGCTCATCCCCAGTTCAAGTTTGGTTTTTTCCACGGCCGGAGCCGGTGTTTCTTCTTTTAGCTCGCCCACCTTCAACTGCAAAGTCAGGGGCTTCCCTTCCCGCAGGATCACCACTTCCACTTCCTTACCCACGGGCGTGGAGGCGACAACCCTGGGTAGTTCATTCATTTCATCGATCTCTTTGCCGTTGAACTTAACTATTATATCTCCCCGGCGGATTCCCCCGGCTTCAGCGGCGCTTCCGGGAATGACATCGGCGACCAACGCCCCTTTGTTTTGCTCTATGCCGAAGGATTTAGCTAAGTCCGGGGTTAACTTCTGCACATAAACCCCTATGCCGCCGCGGGTGACCTTGCCTTTCTTTTTCAAATGGGGAATGATATCTTTAGCCACGTTGATGGGGATGGCAAAGCCGATTCCCTGGCCGGTGGCCACGATGGCCGTGTTGATTCCTACGACTTCCCCATTAATATTGAATAACGGGCCGCCGCTGTTTCCGGGATTAATCGAGGCATCGGTCTGAATGAAGTCATCGTATGGCCCTGAGCCAATTACTCTTCCCTTGGCGCTGACAATCCCTACAGTAACGGTTTGGGCCAGCCCAAAGGGGTTGCCGATGGCCATAACCCATTCTCCAATCTCCAGCTTGTCCGAATCTCCCAACTCCGCCACAGGCAGATCTTTCCAGGATTTAATTTTTATCAGAGCCAAGTCGGTTTTTTGATCCCGGCCGATAACTTCGGCCGGAAATTCCTTCTCGGTAGAGAGGCGCACCCGGATCTCACTGGCCCCTTCGATTACATGGTTGTTGGTGATGATATGTCCCTCGCGATCGATGATGAATCCCGAGCCCAGAGACCGCTGCACATAATCCCTCTGGGGAACATCGCCAAAAAACCGCTCGAAAAAGTCCTCTCCGAAAAAATCGCGGAATGGATCCCGCTCCCGCGACGGCGGAGAGAAATGCCTAAAAACTCTTCCTCCTCCTTTGACCACCTTGGTGGTGCTGATGTTCACCACTCCGGGTTTGACTCTTTTGGCCAGATCCACGAATAGGTTGGGGGCCAAAGAAGAAGACGGGCTGGTTGAAATATTCACCTTCTTTGCCCCTAAAAGGTCTACAGCCTTCGCTGAAGGCCGAATTTCCATGGTAGAGGCAATCAACACCCCGCCTAACAGGGCGATGCCGGCTACAAAAAATAGCGTACTGGTCCTGAACCTCCCCTGAGTCGGCCCGAGACGTTCATTTCCTATTGCCATACTGCACCTGTCCTTTCCTTATGACCCCTTGCCCCTTGCGCTGGGCACCTTGCGCTTTTCTATATGTCATTTTTGCATTTCTCGAACATAACGCCAGCGAAGGTCGGTAAGGATAGTCTCCAATAACTTTTCTTCATCGGACGTTAGATTTCCTCTCGTTTTCTCTTTAAGCATCCCCAGAATATCAATGGTTTGTTTGGCTAAAGGGAGATCCTTCTCGCGTTGTTTGGTTGCTGGATCGGGAATCTCTCCCAGATGCAGCAGTGCTGACGTGCTCAGAGAAAAAATAAAGGAGGAGAAATCGATTTCAGGAAGGGAGCCGGATGCCGGGCCATTTTCGGTTTTTTCCCTTCCCTCTTTTTCCGTTTCTTCCTGCTGGGAAGAAACTCTCCGGTCGCGAATGGTAAACCCCTTTTTCTCTTCTCTTTCTTCCATGAAACCCCCAGAAAGCTAACGCTTTACCCTTTGCTTTTGGCTATTGGCCTTTAGCTAAGCGCTTTATTTTTTGCGCCTTGCGCCTTACGTCTTACGCCTTGTCCTTCTTAAGCTCTTCCTTTTCCATTTGCCGCCGCGTATAGAGCACACGCTGGACTACTGTTAAGTTGGTTAGAACTGCCAGAATCCATATCACGATGGGCATGATCGAAGGAATCGCCGCCCCCAAAAAAATGAGCAGGATACGCTCCGGTCTCTCCATGATTCCCACGTTGCACTGCGGAATAATTATTTCTGCCCGGGCTCGGGTATAGGGGACCAGAGCGGTTCCCATCAAACTCAGCCCAACCAGGACCTGGTACAGGTCGTTCCCCTGCCGGGAATAAAAAATTAAAAGCCCGACTAAAAGAATAAGATCTGAGTAACGGTCAATAACCGAATCTAAGAATGAACCAAAGGAGCTGGTCGCCCGGCAATTCCGGGCCATGGCTCCATCTAAGATGTCAAAAAAACCAGCTAGAACGATCAGGCTGGCCCCCTGGAGCCACTCTCCCGTGGCCAATGCCCATGAAGCCAACCCATTCAGGCTAAGCCCGATGAACGTCAGGGTATTGGGTTTCAAACCCATACGCTGGATTAAACGGGTTGTACGATACAGGAAGGGATCGAGCTGGTCCCCGAGCTTGGACTTGAGCATGGGATAAAGTGGCCCTACCTCTCGCGAAGGCCCTGGATGAATTCCTCTACCATCTGTCTACCTATCTGATCTGGTACCTGTTCGGGTGGGTGCTTCATGGCGTAAGCCGAGACCGAGGTTAAAGGTCCTCCAATTTTCCTATCCCTGGCCAGCTTACAACATCTAATGGCATCAATGGTCACCCCCGCGCTGTTGGGAGAGTCCTCCACCGAAAGACGCAGCTCCAGGTGCAAAGGCACTCCTCCGAATCCTCTGCCCTCGATGCGCAGAAAGCAGACCTTGTTGTCCTTCTGCCAGGGAACGTAATCACTTGGGCCGATATGGATGTCCTGATCATCTAAGGAGTAATCCAAGACAGATTGTACGGCCTCTGTTTTGGAGATCTTCTTCGACCGCAGCCGTTTCTGGTTGAGCATGTTCAGGAAGTCCGTGTTGCCGCCGGTGTTCAGTTGATAGGTTCGGTCGATTTTCACCCCCCGGTCGACAAAAAGCTGGGTCAACGCCCGGTGGACAATGGTGGCCCCTATCTGTGCTTTCACGTCATCCCCGATGATGGGAATTTGTTCTTCTGCAAAACGCCTTCCCCATTCCGGGTGGGAAGCAATGAAGACGGGAATACAGTTGACCAGGCTCACACCTGTGTTCAAGCAGCAGGCAGCATAAAAACGGGTCGCTTCTTCTGAGCCCACCGGAAGATAATTTAGGAGGATTTCCGCCCCGCTGTCCTGCAAGACCTCCTCCACGTCGCAGGGTTCCTCATTGGCCAGTAAAAAAGTCTGATCTTCCGGGTATTCCCGCATATGGTCGGAAATGCCGTCCAGCACATGGCCCATCTGCACGGTGGTTTTGGAATTGGTCACCTGAGGGCTGATTACCCGCGTGCAGTTCGGCAGGGCAAAAATGGCTTCGCACAGGGGTTTACCCACCTTGCGCCTGTCCACGTCGAAGGCCGCAACTACTTCCATATCCCCCGGTTGATAGCCCCCCAAATTATAATGCATGAGCCCCAATTTTTCCGAACCTTCGTGCCTTTGGTAATATTCAATTCCCTGAACCAGAGAGCTGGCGCAATTGCCCACGCCCACGATTGCTAACCTTATCTTCTCCATCAATTCAGCCCCTCTTGTGGGAATCTAAATTATTTACACTATCACTCAGCCCTTGACCCATGTTGCCTGGATGAGGAACACCCGGCGTTCTCGTAACTCCCGTAAGACCCCTTTTGCTCAGGATGCCCAGGTTACGGTTAATTCTCCATTGACAGCGTCCACAGAGAACTCCGACCCTTCTTTCCAGTGTAGAGTAATAGGCATCTTTACCCGTTCATCGATACGCCGCTTCAGAAAACGGGCGCCATACTTTAAACTGAACCCGATCTCCACTAAAGCTTCCAGCGCTGCTTCCGTAAAGTGAAAGGACTTCCCCCCGGAAAAGAGGGTCTGCTGGATGCGCCCCAAATACCGCCTCGTAATTTCTTGCACCTCTTCCCGCGTCAGGGGAGAGAAAACAACAATATCATCAATACGGTTGAGAAACTCGGGGGAGAAATGGTTTTCTGCTTCTTTTAAAATTCCCCTCTTCACTGCCGCAAGGTGCTGCGAATCCACCAGGAACCCCATCGGCTTCATGAAGCGTTTGAATTCATCCGACCCCAGGTTGGAGGTCATTATGATTACCGTATCGCTGAAGTAAACCTTCCGTCCCCGGCCATCAGTTAAAAAACCCTCATCGAACACCTGCAGGAAAAGGTTGAGCACATTGGGATGGGCTTTTTCCACTTCGTCTAAGAGAACAACCGTATAGGGATTATCG
The DNA here is from genome assembly GCA_030018715.1 of Thermodesulfobacteriota bacterium. GTDB lineage: Bacteria > Desulfobacterota > SM23-61 > SM23-61 > SM23-61 > JAHJQK01. The sequence goes on from JASEHN010000023.1 coordinate 13,543, forward strand.
CGCACCTGGTTGGTCAGGATTCCTCCACGCTCCGAGCCGACGATCCCCCGCGGCATGCCGATTAGTTTATCCATGGATATCGTTCCATCCCGGTATTCCGACATATCCAGGCGAACCATCTTTTTTTCATCCCCGAAAAGAAACTCGGCTAAAGTCTTGGCTAACTCCGTCTTCCCCACCCCCGTCGGTCCGAGGAAGAGAAGTACGCCATCAGGACGTTCGAAATTGTCCTTCAAGGGCCCTTTGTTCAGGCGAAGGTTTCGAGCCAGGGCGGAAATAGCCTCCTTTTGCCCGACAACTCTGGAAGCCAGGTCTTCTTCCATATCCTTGAATCGGTCGGTGGTATCCCGGAAAACCATCTCTCGGGGGATGCGCGTTTCCTGGGAAATAACCTGGATGACATCTTCTCCCAGAACAGGGCGGCCGGAGTTAGCGATTTCCACCTTTACCGATGCCGTGTCCAGCCAGTTAATGGCTTTATCGGGCAGCCGCAGGTTATGCTGGTATCTCGAGGCCATGGCCAGGCCCGTTTCTATGGCTTCATCGCTGATCTTCACCGAATAATTTTTTTCCAGGCGGGAACGAATCCCCCGTAGAATTTCCCTGGCTTCGGCATAGTTTGGCTCCTTTACGGTAACCACCCGGAAACGCCGGGCCAGGGCTTCATCTTCGGCGATGTGAATTTTATACTCACTGGCCGTTGTAGCCCCGATCATCTGCACCTCTCCCCGGGCCAGAGATGATTTAAAGATAGTGGCTGCATCCGTGGGAACCCCCAGGGCTGTTCCCGCCCCGATCAGGGTGTGCGCTTCATCCACAAAAAGGATCAAGTTCTGCCTGCGTTTGACTTCTTTGATTACATTTTCGATACGTTCTTCAAACATCCCCCGGAACATGGTCCCGGCCACCAGGGTATTCATCTGCAGGTTAACAACTTGAAAATTCCTAAGGCGCTTGGGCACGCTCTCCGGCTCCATTTCTAATTGGATAGCCAGACCTTCTACGACGGCCGTCTTTCCCACCCCCGGTTCGCCGAGAATCATCACCGAGTTGGGCCGATCGCGGTGGCAGAGAATCTCCATGATCTGCCTAATTTCAGGCTCCCGTCCGATGATCGGGGGAAGCTTTCCCAGACGGGCCAGTTTGTTCAAATTGACTCCGAAGTTGTTCAGATAAGGGGGAAGATCATACCTTTTTTTGAATTCTTCGGTTTTCTCCTCCTGCACCTTGGTCTGGACGGATATGATTCTGGTTACGTCCGTTGGTTCTACCCCCATCCCCCGCAGAATGCGCACAGGAATATTGTGCCCTTCCTGGAAAATAGCTTTAAGAAGATCCGTGGTCTCAATAATTTTCCGGCCGGAATTAATCGCCGAATCCCAGGCCAGTTTAAAGATGGTTTTGGTTGAAGGGGGAACCTTCATTCCTCCAGACAAAGGTTGTTTGGAGGTGTTCAAATACTCCTGAAGGGAATGGATAACTTTGCGGGGGCTAACGTTCAGCTTATCGGCGATGTCTAAAAACAGGGTGGATTCAACTTCCGTGATGGCCAAAAAAATATGCTCCACCCCCAGATAATGGTGCTGGCGTTTCTGGGATTCTTCGACAGCCGAGGCCAGGACCCGATGAGCTTTATCCGAAAGATAGTCTTTGTAATTGCTTAGATCAATCATACTCAAGTTTTATCACCGATGGGATCGGAAGAACTTTCTCCCCATACTTTCTAATTTTTCAATGGCCAGCCCAAACCCGTCCTGGGGTTTTGTTGGTTCAATCGTTTAAGTTCCCCCAGGATCTCCCAGGAGCGGTCATCCAATTTCCTGGGTACTATTATTTTAACACAAATGACCTGG